>JAEURO010000125.1 GCA_016788345.1 Chthonomonadaceae bacterium | reverse complement strand
CTTCTAATATCGCGCCACCAAACTCCTTCACCTCAGCTCCAACGACAATCGTTGGGTCGAGGCCTGCAGCCCTGAGCCCAGCACCGACCATCCCCGTCGTCGTCGTCTTGCCGTGGGTCCCTGTCACGGCAATCGTTTTCTTTCCTTCCAAGAGCCATCCCAAAACTTGAGATCTGCGGTAGAGCGGGGCGCCGAGCTTCTTTGCCGTGGCTACCTCTGGCGATTGGTTGAGATCGATCGCATCGGTGAGGACAAGAGCGTCATCAGCCTCGATCGATTCACTTGTGTGCCCTATCCTGACTTCAATGCCTTCCCTTTCGAGTGCTTGTGTCCCAGGTGACATGGTCGAGTCTGAACCCCTGACCCTAAAACCACGATGGGCCAACATACGCGCAATGCCAGACATTCCCGCCCCTCCAATACCGACCAAGAAGAACGAAGTCCGCCCGCTCAGACTCTCTCTTGGAGCGAAAGCCGTTTCGATTTCTGTCTTAGTCCTCATCTTTGGTGCCTAGTGGCGTACACCGTCCACGAATTTGGCCGTCCTCTAAGCCACGAACGCGCCTAAGCTGGCTGTCTGTGAGATTAACTCTAAAATGCGATCAAGTGCGTCCGGAACGTCCCAGTTTCCTAGGGCTTTCGCGGCCGAACTGACACGTGATGGGTCGTTCGTCCAAGCGTGGATCCGTGGCTCAAGCGTCCCTGCGGCAAGGTCCGGTTGCAAAAGCATCTCCGACGCACCGATGTCAACAAACTCTTGTGCGTTCAGCCTCTGGTGGTCGCCAAACGCCGAAGGATAAGGCACGTAGACCGCCGGCTTGCGAAACGCGGCCAACTCCGCCATTGTCCCTGCGCCGGACCGGCATACTGCCAAGGAACAGGAGAAGAGTGCTGCGGCCATTTCCTCAGCGTCCAGATAGGCCTTGATCGTGTAGTCAGACTTGACCGCGAGTTTTCGGAGCGACTCCGCAGTTGATTCAAAGTGCGACAGCCCGGTGACATGGAGCCACTGAACTTCTGTTGTCGCCATTCGGACAGCGGTGGCAAGAGCGACATCGTTCAGCGCTTGCGACCCTTGAGAGCCACCCATGACCAAAACGATTGGCGCGGCACTGCTTATGGAGTGCGTCAGCGGCAACGCTCCCTGGCTAGACCTTCTGAGAGCCTGCCGGATAGGCATCCCTGTCCTCTCGATTCTCACATTGGGAAACCATTTCGCTGTCGATTCGAAAACCGTAGCTACGGCAAACGCGGATCTCCCCAGTATACGGTTCGTCCGACCAGGGAACGTGTTTTGTTCATGGATGAGATAAGGGATCTTGAGTCTCTTCGCCGAGCTGACAACGGGAGCGCTTGCGTATCCGCCAGTCGAGAAGACGGCGTCGGGCCTCCAAGATTCTAGGGCCTTTTGGGCCGACTGTGTCGCCTTCAACAACTTGGTCAGGGACTGCAATCCTTTGGCAGAAAACGGCTTATAGACCGGGCCGCTCTCAAAACCAATGAACTCGACACCTGATGCCGCGCACTGCTTGCGTTCGATCCCTCGGTTGGATCCGAAATATCGGACGTCCCACCCTAAGCGAAGGGCTCCCAGGGCTGTCTCAAGCGCGGGATATACGTGTCCGCCTGTGCCACCGCCTGTGACGACGAGCCTCATGTTCCGTGACCTCCTCTGTTGACTTTCTGAGCAACGATTGACTGGCCCCAATAGCGATCCAAAGCGCCAGCAAGCTCGACCCGCCTGCACTGATGAACGGCATTGGGACGCCTATTGGGGGGACAAACCCATTTGCCATCACGATGTTCGTGCAAGATTGCACTCCGATCCATGTCGCAGTCCCATAGTTGACTAATCTCGCAAACTGATCCTTGGCCGCCCTTGCGAGATGGATCAACCGCCAAACAATCCCGCCGAGCACACTGAGGACGCAAAGGGTCCCCACAAGGCCAGTCTCTTCTGAAACTGTCGCCATCACAAAGTCGGTCGTTGGGGCAGGAAGCGTGTGCTTGGCGCGGCCCTTGCCAAGTCCAACACCAAAGAACCCCCCATAGGACATCGACGCCTCGCTTTGCGTGGTCTGATATCCGATGCCATCAATGTTTGACGAACTCCATCTATCCCCGTGATTTAGCATGCGGGTCATCCGGTATGGCTCCTTGATGACCATGAAAGTGACTGCGATAGCCGAAACTGCAACCAAGGTCATGAGCGAGCCTCGACTGACACGACCCATTAAAAGAATCGCCCCCGCGATAACGACGACCATGAGGGCTGTAGCCAAATCCGGCTCGACTAAAACGAGCCCCGCCAACACCAGGACAAAGATTAGCGGCCAACCGCGGGCCAAACGCGGAATCCAGACGTAATCGAGCCGCTCGGCCCAGTGAGTCTTGCCCTTTGGGAGTGGATTTGCTTCGCGACGATCAGCAAAGATGACGGCTAGGAGCAAGATTACAGCGACTTTCGCAAATTCTGCAGGCTGGACGGTGAAGACTTTGAAGTCGATCCACCTTGTCGCTCCGTTGATTTCGGTACCGAACAGTTTTACGGCCAGCAGCCCTAGCAACGTGGCGCCATAGAAAGCCCAGGGCAGCCACTTCCAAGTTTGTCGGCGTACGAACCAGACCAGCGATCCGAATGCCACCGCGACAAGCGCGCTGACCAGTTGGCTCTTAAACTCCCTGGGAATTGCCGCGCCATCTACGGCAGACCTTGCGTAGCCCGCGTCGTAAATCGCAAGCAGCCCAATCGAAGTGGCGACGACTGACAGCCAGAACAAGACTCCGTCAGGCTTCTTTATTGCTGCAACCATTGAGCCACCATGTCCTTGAACGCGTCTCCACGCTCCTTAAAATTCGAATAGGGGTAAGCACTTGCGCAGCCCGGGGACAACATGACGGCCTCACCTGGCTTGGCCTCGCTGATCGCATCTGCAAAAGCCTCTTCAAGCGTCGAATACCCTATTGGCGGGACACCAAGCATTTGGCACATATGTACATGTTCTTGACCAAAAACATAAACTTTATGGTGACTTGAGCGCAGGTATTCCCCGACTGGCGAGAAGTCGAGGTTTTTCGTCGAACCACCCATCAAAAGCAGTTGTGGCTTGTCAAGACCTTTTGAACTGGCGACCACGGCTGCGGGATTGGTGCACATACTGTTGTTGATCACTGTGATTCCGTTCTTCTTTCCTACTACTTCCATCCTGTTGGCCAGGCCACTAAACGATCGGAGGGCGTCGATCATTTCTTCCCTGGCTTCGACCACTTGTGTCGCCATTTCCCAAGCCATCATGATGTTGGTGACACTGTGTTCGCCCGTAATGGCCAGTTCGTCTATTGCGATCTTGAAGCCACTTAGATCCAAGTTCGCCCCTGTTCGTACCGCATGCCCGGTGCCAGTCTTAAGTCCAGACGGACTAAATGCTATGATCGGCGCGCGTCCAGTCAGACATGCCTCGACCCTTTCGATGGGAAGGCTAGGTTCATCGGCATTGACGACTACCCCGCATGACGTTGACATCGACTCGAAAATTCTGAGCTTTGTGTTATAGTATTCGTCAAAGAACTTATACCGATCCATGTGGTCCGGAGAAATATTCGTGATTGCTGCGACTCGGGGCGCAAAAGTCTCAACCCATTCCAGGTGGTAACTGCTGACCTCCGCCGTGAGAAAGCCATCGGAAGTCTTCATGGCTGCTTCGGTCAGGGTCATTTCAGGGTATCCACTCCCAGCGATGTTTCCGCACAAAACGGCGTTATGTCCAGCTGCTTGAATTAATAACCACAACAAAACAGTGGTCGTGCTCTTTCCGTTTGTTCCGGTGACCGCCAGAATCGGAACCTTTGAGGCCAGATAGGCAAATTCGATTTCACTCCATACTGGTCGCCTCGCATTTACCATGTCACGGATCGCTGGATGTCCCTTTGGAAAGCCTGGGGACAAAAGCAATATGTCAAACTCGGCCGGATCCAGCCGGCCGTGCCAGCCAGTCACCGCAGGTACGCCAGCCGCATCGAGTGAATCGACTGCAGAAATGACAGAAGGAGCGTCGTTCGGCTTTTGGTCGAACACGACAGGCAGGCCCCCTAAAGCGAGGACCGCCCTACCCATGGCAAGCCCGCTGACCCCCATTCCGGCGACAGCGACTCGCCGGCCGCTAATGTCTACCATTTCCACACCTGCCAAACGAAGATCCCGATCGTCAAAAACGAGCTGGCGATTTGGACTAAGATAAACATCCAAACCACACGGCTCTCGGGCCACCCCGCTGCCTGAAAACCGTGGTGGACCGGTGTCTTAAACGAAAACAGGCGTTTTCCCTTCCGCAGCTTGGCCGACGCAATCTGGAGCGGGACCGGAACGAGCTCCGCCAGCAAAACGACGAGCATGGGTGCCGCCCAAAGTGCTGCCGGCCAGTAAACCGCACCTCTAGGTCCAAATAGGGTGGTCTGCAAGAAGACCATTCCTAATGCAGCTCCAATAGGCAACGAGCCGACATCACCCATGAAGACCTTTGCGGGGGGCGCATTGTAGAACAAGAATGGAAGGATCGAAGCGGCCAAGACCATGGCCAGCGGTCCATAGGGTACTGCGCGCTCATAGGGGCCCTGGACTGCGACAAGAATCGCAAGAGTTAACGAAAGCACCAGACCGACTCCTCCTGCGAGTCCATCCATTCCGTCCGTAAAGTTGTAGGCATTTGCAAAGAAAAGGACAACAAAAGCCGTGAGCCCGATCACCCAAAACGGAGTATTAGGCGACATAATCCACAAAAATGCAAACGGCACTACTTCGAGAATCAGCTTTTGCATCCACCCCAAACCACGCTTGCCAGGAAAAAGCCGAGGGACAAGAAAATCATCCACGTACCCAATTGCTGCGTACCAAAGCACAAGGCCGAGGGTAAAGGCGTTCTCTGGATGCCATCCGATAACCATTCCGGCTATCAGTCCGATGAGCACGATGAGCCCGCCCATCGTCGGTGTACCCTGCTTTTCGGCATGTTCTGGGACATGGGCGCTGATGGTTTGTCGTGTGTTCGTCTTTTTGAGCCAAGCCAGAATGACCGGAGCGGCAATTAGAGCCGATCCGAAGGCAACAGCAGATGATACTAATCCTGATCTGATCCAGTCTGTCAACTAAAGACCTCTATAAATCGCTTCATTTGGCCCTCGCAGGCAGGGCCCTCTCTAGCCCTAGAGCGCGCGACCCTTTGACGAGTACAACGTCGCCTTCTTTCAACCCAGACAAGAATTCTTCGACATGGCCAATGTCCAGTTCTTTGTCTTGCACAATGTTCTGGGACGGATACCCTGCCATGGTAGCTTCCGAAGCAATGAAGTCTGTCGGCCCTCCCGTCAAGAAAACTTTGTCGATCGTAGAACCGACAAGCTCTTTTCCCACAAGGCGATGGCCGCTTTCTGTGAAGTCACCCAGTTCGCGCATTTCACCCAAGACAGCGATCCGCCGGCCTTTGCATGGTCCCTCAGACAACACCCTTAATGCCGCAACTGTACTGTCAGGGCTTGCATTGTAAGTGTCCAGAAGAACAATTGCTCCATCAAGCTCCAAAACCTGCAGCCTCATCGCTGGTAACTCTGATTTGTATAGGTTATCGACAGAATCTTTTACAGAAACACCTACCGAGTGCGCTGCGAGCACAGCAGCCGCAGCATTGAGGGCTTGGTGCCGTCCGATGACGGGAAGCTCACATTCGGCAGTCTTGCCATCCAAACTCAAACGAACAGCGCACTTGCCCCAATCCAGCGCACGATAACCTAAGACACGACATTCTGCCTCTTGTGAAAATCCGAAAGTGCGCACTGGTGCGGCAGAACACTTTCGCAGCTCCGCAAGAAAGTCGTCTTCGCTCCATAAGATAGTACATCCGCTGGCGGGTAGCTCTACGATAAGCTCTGCTTTAGCCCGCATGATCCCTTCGCGGTTCCCGACTTTTTCCGCATGGGCCGTCCCAATGTTTGTCACGACTCCAACATCTGGACGAGCAATGCAGGCCAGGTGGCGGATTTGACCAAATCCGCGCATCGCCATCTCGATAACTGCGGCTGATTGATGGTTGGCTTGGAACCAAACGAGGGGGGACGAGTACTCCGTGTTCTTGTTGGACGGGCTCTTGAGAACATCGCCTAGCGGCGACAGTGCGGCCACCGTCATCTCCTTGGTCGTTGTTTTCCCGTTGCTCCCTGTAATGCCGATGACGGGGCCCCTAAAGCTGTCACGGAGCGCACTTCCAAAATTCGCCAGGGCTTCCACGACGTTTGGAACGAGGACATGAGGGCAGTCCAGAGCTTTCTCCGACAACACTGCGACGGCTCCGGCACTCATGGCATTCTCCGCAAACGCATGACCATCGGTCCGTGCCCCGGAAATAGCAATAAAAACCTGCCCCGGAGCAACATCACGATCATCAAGTGCAAACCCAATGACCAATTTGTTGGCATCAGAGTTGTACAAAACGCCCTGACAAAGCTCTGCGAAGCGTCCAACAGTAATGGAATTCATCGGGGAACCATCGACTTTTCATGGAGTGCGTCCTGTGCCATCTGTTGGTCACTCATGAAGATTTTTTCGCGGCCAATGATCTGGTAGTCCTCATGTCCTTTGCCAGCAATAATCACGACATCTCCAGGATCAGCGGCCTGAATGGCGTGATGAATGGCCTCTTTTCTGTCAGTGACCCTCTCCCATTGCGTACCGTCCCCAATTCCTGGCACGATTTCGTCGATGATAGAGTTTGGATCCTCAGTCCTTGGGTTATCTGAAGTCACGATAATCAGGTCTGACAGCGATGAGGCTGCAGTGGCCATTTTTGGCCTCTTTGTCCGATCTCGGTCACCGCCACATCCAAAGACCGTTATGACCCTTCCGTGCCTAAGTTTTCGTACCGACTTCAGCAAATTTGTAAGCGCGTCCGGAGTGTGCGCATAGTCCACCAAGACGCCGATTCCGAGCGTATTAGCGATGGGCTCAAACCTACCTGGCACTGGGTCTACCGACGCTAGCGCCGATAGGGCTTCATCGGCATCAAAGCCCATTGCCACCAACGTGGCTAACGCGGCTCTGGCGTTTTCGACATTGTAATCACCGCCAAACCGCAACCGCGCACTCTGTCCACCCGGAAGCGATAATGTAAGTCCGTCGACCTGGATGTCTGACGCGTCCGCAACGACCATAGCGTCTGATGTCCCAAACGTGAATGTTGGACATGGAAGTTCATGGCTCCACGCTTGGCCAACCGGGTCGGCCAAGTTGAGACAGGCCGCAAACTCCTTCTTTGACGCCGCTGCATACTCTGTAAAAAGAAGCAGTTTCGCTTGGCGATAAGCGTCCATAGAGCCATGAAAGTCCAGATGGTCTTGCGTAAAATTAGTGAATGTACCGACTTCGAACGAAACACCGGCCAATCGCCTTTGAAACAAGGCATGGGAAGACGCTTCCATAACGACAGCCGAACACCCGTCGCTTTTTGCCTTAGATAAGAGCGACCAGAGCTTCACGGGAAACGGCGTCGTGTTGTCCATGACTTCGCGAACTCCCGTGGTTTGAAATCCAAGTGTGCCTAAGTAGGCGGACGGACAATCAAGCTGATTGAGCGCGTTTCGAACCATCCAGGCAACAGTCGTTTTTCCGTTTGTGCCCGTCACGCCGACAACGCTCATGTCGTCACTCGGGTCGCCATAAAACTCGCGACAGAGACGGCCAATTGAACACCTGGCCCTCGTGGACAAAGCCAACGACGGGCAGTCCAAGAGACTTTGCGAGTTGGCCAGCCTCGGGGTCGTGGGCCACGGAGGCGACTGCGCCCGCGTCCTTAGCCTGAGCTAAGAACTGGTGCGTGTCCCTGGTCGCAGAGGGCATGCACACAAAGAGGGCCCCAGGAGACAAGTCCCTGGTGTCGTCCACGATCGATGTGACTAAGGGGTCCGCACCGAAATCGGCAAAGTACCGCACACCTGCCCTACCGACGAGCTCGGATAATCGTAGGACAGCCACGTGGCTAGCC
>JAEURO010000124.1 GCA_016788345.1 Chthonomonadaceae bacterium | reverse complement strand
ACGAAACACCTCCGTCTGCGCCGAGCAGACTGTCGTAAGTTGTCGGAGCCGGGAACAAGCTCATGAACACGCGTTGTCTCGGGAACGTGAACTGGAGCTCGAGGTACTGCTTCAGCTCCCGCGAGAGGAGAGCCAGCCCTCATTGGAACGAGTTCATTGATTCCGTATCTACCTTCAACTCTGAGAGGCGATCAGTTTGGCCGCCTTTACTATGTTTACTATCAGAATGAGGCCGAAAAGACTGCTCTAGAAGCAGCTATGGGCAATGCAAACATTTGGTATTGGTGTAAGTGATATGAAACTGATTGTACTAGCCATTAGTGTGTCCTTTGCTGTAGTGTCGAAGGGCCAAGATAAGTCGTCACCGGTGTTTCAATCAGCTATCGACCTGGTGCAACGACTCTACGACGAAGCATTGCAAAGGGATGATGGCCGTTCCTACAAGGGCAAGCCAAATGTACGGACATGGGAGTGGCGATGGAACGAAACTGCCAAAGTCTTTATGTTAGAAAACCATGTGCGTTGGGCCTGGTTTCGTACAGACGGGTCGCTTCGAGCGGTTAGCTTTTCATGGAATGACGCAGATGGAAAGGAGTTAACCGTTAGGCCAGAACAGGCACTTTCATTGGTCGAGTGTGAACAGACCGTTCGATCCTATCTATCTCATTGCGGTTTTTTTGAGTCATTGACATTTTGGGGTGATATGGAGCTTGGTGGAAACGGGAATATGAGATACAAAGTTGAAGCGCGGCGGGAGACAAAGCCATGGCCGCTAGCCTTTCAGTATTCCGCCATCGTAGAAATTGACCGTTCGGCGGGGCAACTGCGGACTCTCATGCTGCCCAAGCAACCCGACCTTAGCCATGCGAACGATGAAGTCCTTGAAGACTCGCATCTAAACCGGCTTGCCGAAGAGGCTTACTGGCAGAATGAGCCGCTGGCACTCGGGAAGCTCGCCACAGCTTGGACTCAGCTAGAGGTTCCGGCATACGAAGACCCAAAGACTCGTCCTGCCGAATACGTGGAACTGGTTGGTCAATTCAAAGCGATTCCGCTACGAATCTACCAAGTGAACGACCTGGAAACTCTCAATGACAAGGGCGTTGCAACCGATTTTCAATGGGTCATTCTTGATGCCAGAAACGGTCGGTTCCTAAAGGTCGAGACCTGGAGGTTATCACAAGGTCGCCCGCGATCCGTTCCCATGGGTGAAGCTCCGGTCCTGTCCGGCAAGTGGCTTGTCCCATCGACCAAGGCTTGCGTAGAATTGGCTGCTGTGGACATCGTAGTCCCGCCAAAAGATGGTCGCCCAATTCAGTTCCAGAAAGACAGTTGGTTTATCAATGGTTTCTACTCTTCGGGTTCGAACTTACTCTACTGCGTGACCGGAACTGGGGCAACGCGCAAAGTCATTGCTGGCCGTCCGGACGAGGCGTCCAGAAGGTTGATCCTCAAGTCCCTGGCGTCGAAACATAACTGAATTGCCCATGAGCGGCAAGCGGCGACCTGCCGATAACTATTGAAGCTGGAAATCTCCGGCCAGCTTGCCGCTGGGCCAACAGCGATCTCGCTTCCCCGGCAAGTAAACTAGGAAACAATCATGAGAGAACTCGGAATGGGCGTCCCTTTCGTCATCGAGCAGACCGCACGCGGCGAGCGAAGCTACGACATCTGGTCCAGGCTCCTAAAGGACAGAATTGTCTTTCTCGGTACGGCCGTCGACGACTACGTCGCAAACCTCTTGATTGCCCAGCTCTTGTTCCTGGAGAAAGAAGACCCGGACAAGGACATCGAGTTCTACATTCATAGCCCGGGAGGGGTCGTGAGCGCCGGCCTCGCCATCTATGACACCATGCAAATGATCAAGCCAGACGTCGCCACGATGTGTGTCGGGCAGGCGGCATCAATGGGAGCTGTGCTCCTGGCTGGTGGCAAGAAGGGCAAACGGTTCGCACTAGAAAACGCCCGGATCATGATCCACCAAGTCAGCGGAGGGGCCCAGGGCAGCTTGAGCGACATGCAGATTAGCCTGAAAGAGGCAGACCGGCTTATGCAGACCCTGACCGGCATACTGGCCGATGCGACGGGTAAGGAGCCTGAAGCTGTGAAGAAAGACATGGACCGCGATTACTGGCTTTCTGCCCAAGAAGCCGCAGATTATGGCTTGGTAGATAAAGTTTTGAAGCCAGGTGCGCGATAATAAAGAGGTAGGCATGGCAAAACCCGACGAGCGCCGAGACCGATGCTGCCTGTGTGGCAAGGCCAAAGAACAAGTTCCGAAGTTGATCGTAGGGCTCCACGGAGCCGTATGTTCTGATTGTATCGACCTTTGCAACGATATCTTGCAGAACGATGGCGGTGGGGTCGTCCGTGAAGCGGTGACCGCGACTAAGTCGGGCACAGTCTCAGAAAAACGAGGAGCAGCGACGCCGATCAAGACCGGGCCCAGACTGGCAAAGCTTCCCAAACCAAAAGAAATCGTAGGCTTTCTTGACCAGTACGTCATCGGCCAGGAGCATGCCAAGCGGTCGCTCTCGGTCGCTGTGTACAACCACTACAAGAGGATCCAGGACGACGAGGAAGGCGGAGTCGAGCTTCAGAAGAGCAACATCCTGATGGTCGGCCCCACCGGCTCTGGCAAGACCCTTCTAGCCCAAACACTGGCCAGAATGCTCCAAGTACCGTTCGCGATCGCCGACGCAACGGCACTGACTGAGGCAGGCTATGTCGGAGAGGATGTGGAAAACATCTTGCTCAAGCTTTGGCAGGCAGCCGAGCAAATGGATTCACGTAACGCCAAAGAGCTATGCGAGCAGGGCATCATCTATGTGGACGAAATCGACAAAATCAGTCGAAAGTCGGACAATCCTTCGATCACTCGCGATGTGAGCGGCGAGGGAGTCCAACAAGCCCTCTTAAAGATCCTAGAAGGGACCCATGCGAACGTTCCACCTCAAGGCGGCCGAAAGCACCCTCAGCAAGAATATATACAGATCGATACCAAGAACATTCTCTTTGTCTGTGGCGGTGCCTTTGAAGGCCTCGATGAAATCATTCTAAGACGTCAAAAGGAAAACGTCATGGGGTTCCGATCGGAACCGCAAAGCAAGTCGGAGCGCAAACGCGACATTCTTCGACAAGTGCACCCAGAAGACCTGCTGAAGTATGGGCTTATTCCAGAGTTCATTGGAAGGCTGCCCGTCTTGACGTCGCTCGACGAGCTAGACGAGCACACTTTGGTCACAATCCTTACCCAGCCAAAGAACGCGATTCTCAAACAGTACGCAAAGTTCTTTGAGCTCGACGGTGTTGCCCTAGACTTTGAGCCAGACGCCTTGTCAGAGATCGCAGTTGAGGCGCTTCGGCGCAAAACAGGGGCAAGGGCGCTCCGCTCAATCATCGAGCAAATCATGCTTGAAGTCATGTACGAGGTGCCCAGCAACGACGAAGTCAAGAAAGTGGTGGTTCCGGCTGGGGTCATCTCAGAAGGGGTCAAGCCGCTCCTTTTAACTGACAAAGAAATCAAACAGGCCAGCTAGGACACACCAGGCCACAATGTTAAGGAGGCCCCTCCCATGGGGCCTCCATGCATTTATCCCCCCAGTATTTCCAACCTAGGAACTGCACTAGATTCCGAACTCACTGCACGAATTGCTAGTTTCCATGGGTCTGGGATGGTGAATAACCATTCCATGCCGGCACGAGGGCGCCGGATTTTGGTGAAAACCATGTACATTGTAAATTGGAACCCTGACTCGAACACCGTGGAGGCCAACCTAGCTGGCTATCTGACCCGGGGGGAAGCCGAGTGCTTCCTCGAAGACTTGCGCGAAACCTTGGCCGCCCATGCTGACGACCAGTTCAATGCCCTGCTGGACTTTGCTGCCGTGACCCGGGTCGACGACGATGCCAAAGAAGTCTTCGATGTGGCCCGGACGGCTATGAAATCCCATGGAGCCTGCCTCCTCAGTGTGGTCGCACGAGACGAAGAAGAACAAACAAAATTTGTTGAAAGCCACCTCCAAGAGGTTTTAGAGGGTCAGGAGCGATATTTCGCTTACCATTTGGCAGCTTGACCGACCGCGAACTGTCCTTCCTCCCGCCCTGTGTCCTTTTCGTTTGAGGCACAGGGCGCCATTCGTTTGAACCTGAAGTCCCAGACATTCAATCCCCACAACCTTCTCAATCGTGTAATGTACTTAGAACGGCCCTTGAAAGGCAGTTTGGAAACTCTTATGAATCGAACCCTCCTCACTTTGGTCGCGGTGTCGGCGGTGGCTCTTTCGCACGCCCAAGAAAGCCACAAGCTGCGATATGCAGTCGACGTCGCAAAGTCACTGTCCGTGACAACCACTTCGTCCACAAAGATGGCCTTTACTGGACCGATCGAACAAACAATGGAAACCAAAACGACCCTGGTTCAAAGCTACAAATTTGAAAAGGGCGAAGAAGGTTGGTGGAAGTTCAACATGGCTGTCACCGATTTCAAACTCGACGGCGACGCTGGCATGATGGGAATGGGTGCAGACCCCGAATCCATGGCCGCAGCGGTCAAGAAAGTGAAGCTCTTTGGCGAGTTCAACGACATGGGCAAGACCCGCGGAGTCAAGATGGACGGCGACGACAACCTTGACATGATGACAAAAGGCACTTTCGCGTCGATCAGCGAATACTTTAATCAAGTCGGTTTTATGTCGAGCCACTTCCCAGAAGAAGAAGTCGCGGTCGGGGCCAAATGGAAAAGTCAAATTGATATGGCTAAAATAATGGAAGCGAACGGTGGCGGTTTCCTGTCGAACGCCCAAGGCGTGCTTCCCATCGAATACGAACTCCTTGCCTTCGAAGATGTGAACGGTACAAAAACTGCGAAAGTGCAAGTCTTCACTGACGGCAAAGTGACTTTTGACAGTCAGATGGGTGGTGGTGGAACGATGTCCATGACCAGCAAAGGCACCGCTTGGATCGACCTTGCGACGGGGCTTCCTGTCAAAAGCGACACCAAGATGGCCAACAACATCGATATTGGGGGCCAAATGAACATCACGCAAGAGTTGTCCATCGTCACCACTTCTGAAGTCAAGTAAGGCAGACTAGAAAGGCCCGTCGTCCAGCCGGACGACGGGCCTTTCTAGTTAGTCACCAACGAGTCTCTACCGTGTAGACGACTTTACGCACTTCATTCGCCTTGAGCTCGACGACAAATTCCATCGACTCACTGTCGAGCTTCTTAAAATCGAGGTTCTTGTCTGTCACTTTCCAATCACCCCAATGCCGCTCGATGACATGAACGGTCTCGGCAGACTCCTTTCGGTTCCGGATCTCGATCTCAAACGTCTCGACGCATCCTCGGTTGCTCGTGCCCAGCCACCGGAAATTTGTCCGCTTTCGCTCAGCAACTATGTCGAACGATCGGCCGACAGGCAGCGATAGTTTCTCATTCCTTGGGGTGTGCTCGATTGAGGCTTCCCCAAGAAGTTGGACCGAGTCACTCTTGTCCCGCTGAAAGACTTTGACCGCACCCATAGGGAGCGGCATTCCGAGGTGCGAAGCCTCATCGTTCTTGAACTCGACCAAGAAGAGTGGCTTTAGCGGTCCGCTTCCAACCTCGCCCTCACTTGGGTAGTAAGTGCCCCACCCACGCATGGAATCTATCACAAGCTTCTTAGTGACCGGGACTCTGACCACATCGACCAAGGACAATTGTTTGATCTCGTTGTTCCTGACTGTGGCCGGTCGCTGCATAGTGTAGAGGTGGTACTCGGCGAATTGCTCTTCGCTGAATTGGTTCTCGGCTGACTTGGTCATGGCATCCCGCACTCGTCCTCCGCCAAACCCGCCCGGTTGGTTCTCGACGACCCGGTTGACTTCACCTGCCAACAGTTTGAGCTTCGTCTCTTTAAAACTGGCGCCAGAGTTGTTAGTCATCGTCACCCACCCTTTGAAATCGCCAATTTTGCCCTGGTTGTCAAGAGACAGGACATAGTCGCATTTCCAGCTCATGCCACGGGTGAGATAGCTGAGCTCAACGTTGTTCTCACCCCCTTTAGTGGCGTCGACCTCCCACATCAGCGTGGGCTTTGAAATCAATCCTTCAGGGATCGATGAAACCTCAACTTCGCCAGAAGGGTTGAGCAAAATCCTTCCGTCGGAAGTCCTGACGACCATCCCGTTCCAAACCGTGTTTTGCCCTCCATTGGCGTCACCGACAACGTTTGTCGGTGCACTCATCAGCGTGCCCACGATCCGTTCACGGCTTCCGTTGGGAAGGACACGGTTGAACACAATCTCCTTGCCGACAGCCTTCTGGAGGATAGCCGCCACGCTGATGAGGTCGTATTGATAATTCTGTTCGAGCACGCTGAATGAACCCGGGTCACTCAGGCTTCGGATGCCGACGCTGTTCGCTTCGATCATTTGAGCCACGTCTTCGACAGCGACTTGTTGCTGACCAGGTTTGAGCCGCAGGACGCGTTGCTCTTTTACTAGGGCGAACCCGCCATTGTAGACTGTGATTTCGGTGTTTTGGGGAAGTCCGGCGCTGAGTACGGCGCCAAGAGCCATAGAAACAATGGACATAGTTTGTTAAATCTCCTCCTTATGGACGAACACAGAAGGGGAGGAGGTACCGCAGCATGGCAAAGGCCCTGGCCAGAGTTGCGACCGGCCTTCTGGAGACCCCCATGACTTCCCTTTTCCCACTTTGTGCTGGCTTGATGTACAAGGTAAAGTTATGTGGGAAAGCCAGACTATTGCTATGAAAACTATTATCTTGACATTGCCCATCGCAACCCTGTTGATCCTTTTCGGATGCTCAGGCGGATCGGAGACGACTGAAGTCAAATTACCAGATGGCACCAACGCCAAAGTCACGACAAATAAAGACGGTTCAGGCATTTCGATTGAGGGTAACGGTGTCAACGCCCAAGTTGGCGGCCAGCTAAAAGTAACGCAAGACGATCTCCATGCGCCGTTCTACCCAGGCGCGATCGTAGACCCTAACCGATCAATGACCGTGAAAACCGCAACTGAGGAAAGTGCACTCGTCTATATGTCTTCAGTGGACGACATCTCAAAGGTCAAAGAGTTCTACGAGTCGAAAATTCCTGGCATAAAGTTCAATGAATTCAAATCCGGAGAGCAGATCAATATTATGGGTGAGGCTAAAGCGGACAACGGGGGCAAACTTGCTGTGACTATCATGAAAAAAGATTCTAGCAGCAACGTTGAAATCACCATCGGATACGGAAAGGAAGAGAAGAAGTAATTCAAAAATGCCCGGCCACACCTGGCCGGGCACCGCAATCGTTAACCGTTTTGCTTGACGATTCGAATATGGTCGGCTGGCCGCCCAGACAGGGTTCCCGGCACGTCAATTGTGAGATCCTCCGACGACCCTTCAGGGAGCACGCCTGTGTACGAAGTTCCTCCGCCGGTAAACGTGATCCCGTCGCCAAGATTTATCGTATAGGTACCGATATTGTCCGGAGCTATGGTGCACAAAATTGTCAGTTTGTGTGATCCAGATAACAAGTTATTGACCCCAAAGTCACCTCCGCCTCCAGCAGCCGTCTCTCCAATGTTTCGATTGTCCAAGGCAATAGCGAATGCGTCATCCTTAATGTTTCCACTATCGTAGACATAAACAGATGAGTTTCGTGAATCCATACATGGCATGGGATCTATTCGGCCTGAGTTACCCTTCTTCAGAGGATTACTTTTGTCGTAAACCTTACTGTTTGGGATGTACTCCAAATGGAGATGGGCTCCGGTGACGCCTCCCGTATGTCCGCTCATGCCAATTTGCTCGCCCTTGCCGACCGGATCCCCAATCTTCAACGGCGGCTTGCTCTCAAGATGTGCAAAGAGAGTATAGCTCCCATCCTTATGCTTGACCACGATATAGTTCCCCCAGCCCATGCCTTTCTTTCCAGTCCTTGGATTCGTAACTTTGTCGTCAAGCTGATAGTCGTTAGCAAAGACAGTACCATCAGCCACGCTAAACACTGGAGTGCCGTCTGGCACGCCAAAGTCGACACCTTTATG
>JAEURO010000123.1 GCA_016788345.1 Chthonomonadaceae bacterium | reverse complement strand
CTCACCATCGGCCCGACTGTCTTCCAAGGCGGGGTCATTTATGTCGAGGTCCAGCCCCTCAACCAGACTCCCATCGTCCCACGCACCCAAATCTGGTCCGCACCTTGGGCTTTCTTGGCGGAGACGGTGGGCGACGGCTCGATTACCACAGCGAAACTAGCCGACTTTAGGTCAACGGAGCCGATTAATCCTGGCGTCACGACGGCCAAACTTGGTGACGGTGCCGTTACAGCTCCCAAGATCGCCGACGGATCAGTTACTTCGATGAAACTAGCAGACGGTGCAGTCGAAAACCAAAAACTAGCTGACAATTCGGTGACCGCGATCAAAATCAGCACGGGGGCAGTTTCAACCATAAAGATGGCTGATGGGTGCGTCGAAAGTGCAAAGTTGGCCAACGATGTCGGCTCAATGCTTAAGGTATCGGGCGGCATGATCCACTTTGGCCCGTGGATCGATCAAGCAGGAACTCCAGCCTTTCAGGTCAATCAGAATCTTGTTATCAAAAAATACAATGTTTTGTTGAGTGAAGGTCCAAACGTACCTGGCGGAGGTATTGGGGACGGTACGCCAAATGCGTACTTCTTCATGAATGCTGACGTATCAGGTGGCACCTATTTCTATCAGTGGACGAACAAATTTATTATCCAATCGGAGCGAGGGCCGGTTCAGATCAATTCATTAGTGGTGACAGGCTCAAAGTCATTTGAAATTGACTTGCCGAGCGACCCAAAGAACAAAACGCTAACTCACTATTGCGTGGAAGCACCCGAGGCTATCAATGTCTACACGGGCACAATCAGAACTGGGGCCGATGGGTTTGCGGAGGTTTCACTTCCAGAATATTTTGAGTCTCTTAACACCGACCCTCATTACCAGCTCACTACGATCGGGATCTTTTCACAAGCGATTGTCGCAAAGAAAATTCTTGGAAACAAGTTTACGATTCAGACTGAAAAACCGGATGTTGAAGTTAGCTGGCAAGTAACGGCGACACGAAATGACAGAGCATACAACTACTACAAGCGACCGAACGTGAGACTAAAGGAACAGGGTGAAAAAGGGACATATCTTGTACCCGAAGCCTATGGTGAACCACCACGTTTCAGCAAGGCCAAATGGAGGCAGAGCAAGTGAAACTTTATGTATTTTTGGGAATCCTGCTACTTTCGGTATTGTCTTTTTGCCAGACGGCACCAGCCGGGCTATCTTTCCAGGGTCGCCTGACGACGCTGGCCGGACAGCCGGTGCCAAACGGGACGGCCAAGGTGCGCGTGCGCATCTTTGATGCACCGACGGGTGGGACACGGCTCTGGACAAGCGGCGAGGGGCCAGGGCAGGAGTTGGCCGTGCCGGTCCGGAACGGTGTGTTCTCGACGGTCCTTTCGCAAGGCTTCAATTCCAGCAATCAAGCCCTTACGATTGGCCCGACCGTGTTCCAAGGTGGGGTCATCTACGTCGAAGTCCAACCCCTCAATCAAACCCCCATCGTCCCCCGCACCCAAATCTGGTCCGCCCCGTGGGCTTTCTTGGCTCAGACAGTCAGTGATGACTCTATTGGCTACACCAAGATAAAAACAGATGAACAGTCACTCGCCAAAATGACGGGTGGACTACTCGATACAGTTCTGTCGCTCGTCGGAATCAACGGCCGCCTTAGTGTGGGCCTACAAAGCACTCAGGGCTATGTTGGGCAGTTCACTAACTTTGTAGCCCCAAGCGGCCTACTTGTACGAGGGCAAGGGGGCTCCAATAGTTCACTAGCTTCCTACTTACAGCTCGAAGACAGCAGCACCAATAATTCAGGTTGGGTTGGACTCTCTAGCGGCCAAAGTGGCGGAACCCTCGGCTCAGTCGTCATGGGCACGGCAACAGGCGAAAAGATGCGCGTGGATCCTTCGGGCAACGTTGGCATTGGAACAAATAACCCACAATACAAACTCGACGTCAATGGCAATGCCAGGGTTGAACGTTTGGGTGTCGGTATTGAGCCTCTGCCCAGCTATGCCATGGTCGTCCGAGAGAACGCGTTTGGCGGCAACACTTTGCGCTTCGGGTATGACGGAAAGTGGCAAATCGGCACAGAAAGTAACGCTGGCCTTTATCTCTACGGGAGCCCGTTTTATGTGCGCACGTCTGGTGGGGATGTTTATGTTGATTTGGCGGGCGGTACGTTCAATGTCGATGGACCAGCTTTCAAGCCAGGGGGCGGAACCTGGGGCGCTCTGTCTGATCGCCGGCTGAAAAACAAAATTACTCCCGTGGCAAACCCTCTGGGGCAACTCTTGTCTTTGCATGGAAGGTCTTTCGAGTTTAGGTCACGGGACAAACACAATGATTTGGAGGGGCCGCAAATCGGGTTTGTAGCACAAGAAGTGGAGAAAGTCTTTCCCCAATGGGTGACGACAAACAAAGACGGCTACAAAGGAGTGACCTTGCCTATGGCGTTCAACGCTCTACTGGTGGAATCTGTCCGAGCCTTGAAAGAGGAAAACACGATGCTCAAGCGGAAACTAGAAGCGGAGAAGACTCGATCCGACGAGTTTGAACGGAGACTCCGCTCAATTGAGCAAAGGCTGGGTTCAACGAGAACTCGATAACCTAGGTAAACAATCAATGAAAATCTTATTTCTAAAGTCAGTAGTCCTGACCGCATTTTCCACTGGCATGGCGGCTTTGACTTTCGCCCAGTCGGCGCCAGCGGGACTGACCTTCCAGGGGCGTCTGACGACCCTCAGCGGGCAGCCTGTGCCGAACGGCAACGCGAAGGTGCGGGTGCGCATCTTTGATGCGCCGACGGCTGGTACAAGGCTTTGGACGAGTGGCGAGGGTGCAGGACAGGAACTCAGCGTGCCAGTTCGGAACGGCGTCTTTTCGACGATCCTAAGCGCGGGATTCAATTCGTCGAACAACCCACTCACCATTGGCCCGACTGTCTTCCAAGGCGGGGTCATCTACGTTGAAATCCAACCTCTCAACCAAAACCCCATCGTGCCCCGAACCCAAATCTGGTCCGCCCCCTGGTCTTTCTGGGCGGAGACTGTAAGCGACGGGGCGGTCACAACGCCGAAGATAGCGGACAGTGCGGTCACTACCGCGAAATTAAGCCTCGATTCGGTGGCATCGACCAACTTGGTGGCAGACAGAAACTCATTATCAAAAGTAACAGACGGGACACTCTACGTGAATAGCGAAGGAAACCTTGTCACACCGCCGGGTTACCGGTTAGGGCTTGGCATTGTGGGCGACCCAATCAGCAGGTTACAGGTTGAAGGAAACACCAGGATTACCGGCGACTTTTTCCTGACCGGCAATTGCGATGTCACTGGAAACGTCCACACTTCTAGCAGTTTCACTGCTGGCCCAAACTCCCAATCTGAGCTAACAACCGTTTCCCCAGGTGGAATCGAATTCTATTTTGACGGCCAAGGACACTCACACTATCCGGGCATATACTTTCGTGACCCGCGCTCGGGAAACAGCCCCACGGCTTTTATCATTGGCGATGGACCAGGCGTGATCGACTTTTACTCACTTTTCGGACCGCAAGGCTGGTCTCGAGTCCGCGCAGGCAGTTTTGAGGTTCAATCGACCAGACGCTCCAAGCGCGACATCAAGCCGATAGTGGGAGGTCTGGACATCATCAGCCAACTTCGACCCGTGACATACCTCGGAGCCAAACAAAAAACGAACGATCGAATGGTCGGACTGATCGCGGAAGAGGTCGCACCCGTAGCTCGGCCTGTCGTCGGGTTTGAGTCCGATGGAAGGACTCCAAGTGGCATCGACTACTCGCGGCTGACCCCATATCTCATCAAAGCGGTCCAAGAGCAGCAGTCCGAAATCCAGAACTTACGCTCGGCTAACGAAGGCCTGAGCAAGCTGAACCGTAGCCTAGTCGACAGGATGGAGCGAATCGAGCGACAACTTGCGAAACTCAACAAACACTGAAAAATCATGAAAAGATTCTCGCCATTGCTCGTCGCAACTTATTGTTTGGGGGCTACGGTAGCCCGCGCTCAAACCGCCCCAGCCGGGCTGACCTTTCAAGGACGGTTGACGACCCTTGCTGGCCAACCTGTGCCGAACGGGACGACCAAGATCCGAGTGCGAATTTTTGACGCGCCATCGGGCGGCACTCGGCTCTGGACCAGCGGCGAAGGTAACGGTCAGGAACTCACGGTGCCTGTGCGGAACGGCGTTTTCTCTACAGTCCTCAGCCAAGGGTTCAATTCCAGCAACCAGGCCCTCACCATCGGCCCGCCGGTCTTCCAAGGCGGGGTGATCTACGTCGAAGTCCAGCCTCTCAACCAGACACCTATCGTCCCACGCACCCAGATCTGGTCCGCCCCCTGGGCGTTCTGGGCGCAGACGGTGAGTGATGACTCTGTCACGAGTTCGAAACTCGCCGCAGATCCTAGTTCATTTAGCAAGATGAGTGACGGAAACGTCGTTTACCTGCCGGGCACAACAACTCTCCTCGCCCCTCACCTCCAGGCTGGCAACATACGCCTCGACAATGGCACCGGTTCATTTTCGTTTGTCGATTTCTTGGATGGGTTCGGTGGAGCCGTCAGACTAAAAACCGACGGATTGAGAAAATTTGCCATAGAATGTAGCGAGACAATAATAGAAGGCAAGTTAGGAGTCAATTCGTTGTCTGCCCCGACCTCCGAACTTTCTGTCAACGGATCGGCAAGTGTGAGTGGGAGCCTGACCGTCGCGCCAACGAGCAACGGAACCTTCACTCTTGGAAACATCGACTTCAAAACCCGGTACATCAACAATTCGCCGGCACTGATGATCGACCCCAAAAACGCGGAGCAGTGCTATATCTTCAATCAATTGGGCAAGCCGTTCCCGGCCGAAGTCATCATCGGTTCGACAGAGCCGCAAGGGAGTTGTAACGTTCAAATGCCTGGCAGTCTCAGCATCGGCGACGGATACATTAACCCTGCAGGCGCAGACTGCCTGGCCGTTTATGGTCGTGCCTTCAAATCACTGGGCGGTGGGTCTTGGGAGGGCCTTTCCGATGCTCGTGCGAAGAAAGACATCCGCCCAATTGATAACCCACTTTCTAGGTTGCTCTCCCTCAGTGGGCGCGCCTTCGAATTCAAAGACCCGAAGGCGCAACACGAGATTCCGGGTCAGCGATATGGTTTCATCGCACAGGAGGTGGAGAAAGTCTTTCCATCATGGGTCTTCACTCCCAAGAACGGCTACAAGACGATGTCGTTGCCCTTTGATTTCAGCGCCCTCACTGTCGAGTCGATCCGTCAGTTGTCCACTGAAGTCAATGTGCTGAAGCGGGAAAACGCCGAGCTCCGACGCAAACTGTCGGGATATGAATCGCTTGATCAGCGGTTGCGGAAGTTGGAGTCGACAAACAGTCATGGATTGAAGTAGGCAAGTTCAGACTCTCTTGCTTGTGTGCCTCAATGGTGTCGGTGCCCTGCTGGTTCTCCTAAGAAACATATCGCATTGGCGGCCAATCACCTCCAGACACAAACATATCGAACCAAAGGGATATAATGAGCCGTCCAAAATGGATCAGGCACAGCTAGGCTGTGCCAGGTGAGCGAATGCCAGTCTATAGCTATACATTCAAAGACGCCGCAGGGGGCCTTCAAAAAGGAACGGCCGAGGCCGATACCGAAGACGCCTTGAGGGCAAGGTTCCAGGAGCAGGGCCTTGAGATCGTCGAAGTCACGCTCATCAAAAAGTCTGGCAAGTCGGCCGCCAAACGGTATGGCAAAGTCAAACTCGGCAACCTGGCCGTTTTTTGCCGCCAGTTTTCCACTATGGTCGACGCCGGCGTTTCGCTCGTCCGGTGCCTTGATGTCCTTGGGCGTCAAACCCAAGATCCCAAGCTCAAGAAGATCTTGCTCGACATCGGTGAGCGGGTCGAGGGGGGCGAATCGCTCTCTAGGGCAATGCAGCGCCACCCTCGGACGTTCAGCAACCTGTTTATCGGACTCATCCGCGCAGGCGAGATTGGCGGCGTCTTGGAAGAGACACTCCAGCGCCTTTCAACGTTCCTTGAAGCTGACGTCGCCTTGAGGCGCAAGGTGAAGTCTGCTCTCACCTATCCGGTCCTCGTCATGATCGCCGCTATCGGCATCGTCATCTTCCTTGTTACATGGGTCGTGCCCCAGTTCGCCTCGCTCTTTAAAGACATTGGGCTAAAGGACACAGACTTCCCAGCGATGACGAAGTTCCTCATTGACCTTTCTGCAAACTTTCGCAACAACTGGCTGGGAATCCTCATCACGGTGACTGTCATTATCGTTGGCTGGAAGCTCTTTGTCTCGACCCGGTTTGGGCGGCGGACCGCTGACCGGATCAAGTTGATCATCCCTGTTTTCGGAAAGCTGCACCACAAGGTTTGTATGGCCAGATTCAGTAGGACTATGGGCACGCTCTTGACTTCGGGCGTCCCGATCTTGCAAGCCATGGAGACAGTCGCAGGCACGGTCGGCAACTCGATCATGGCCGACGCGGTCCTGGACGCAAGGGCACGAATCAGAGAGGGCGACCGGATTGGCGACCCCTTGGAAGCCAGCAAAATGTTTCCTCCCATGGTCGTCCACATGATCGGCGTTGGTGAGGAGTCCGGCTCGCTCGACTTCATGCTCCAAAAGATCGCTGACTTCTATGAGCAAGAGGTGGAGGCCACTTTGGCTTCGCTCACTGCAGCCCTGGAGCCGGTATTGATCGTCTTCTTAGGATTCATCGTTGGCTTCATTGTCATCGCAATGTTTCTGCCGCTCATCAAGGTCATCGAGGGTCTCTCCAGCGGCGACAACGAGTAAGCGTTCGAAACGCCCGTCATCGTAAAAACGATTGCCGGGCGTCAGGGCCTTTTGAGATAGGCGTAGGCATTGTGAGCGTGGATGGACTCTTCGTTCTCGACCTCGACATCATAAGAGACAATGCGCGTATCTGCGTCGAACTTGAGGGCCACCTCACGCACGAGGTCTTCGACAAACCTTGGGTTTTCGTAGGCGGTCTCTGTGACGAATTTTTCGTCCGGGCGCTTGAGGATCGGGAACAGGGGGCACGACGCCGACGCCTCAATCAATTCAATGAGCTCTTCTAGCCAGACATGGCTAGATGCAACCACATTGGCTGTCACCCACCCCCGCTGATTGTGCGCGCCGTATGCAGATATCTCCTTTGAACAAGGGCAAAGGGTCGCAACGGGAACTTTGACATAGAGCCCACATTCGAACCGGCCATTGCCACAGGCATTGAACCCACAAGTGAACTCCATCATGCCTTCCCGCTTAGTCACCGGAGCCGTCTTTTTCATGAAGAATGGGAACGTCACATCGATGTGTGCTTGTTTTGCGTTCAGCTTTTCGGTCATTTCGTGCAGGATCTCGGGGAGGCTATTGACGCTGATGACAGAGCCGTGTGAATTGAGAACTTCCAGGAAGCGGCTCATGTGCGTGCCCTTGAATTCGCTTGGAAGGTCGACGGTCAGTGTGAAATTGCCGATCGTTTGCTGGTGCCCAGATTCACGTTCAAGGACATTGATGGGGAACTTTACGCCTCGGACCCCCACCCGGTCAATGGCGATGTTTCTGTGGTCCGGCGTTTCCTGAATGTCTGGGAGCGGGCTGTCTATGGGGCGTGGCATGGTTGTTTTGGGCGGGCCAAAACTATTTTACGCCTTTATCTGCCATCTGTTCACCTGGGCCTCTTACCAGCGAAAGCACCTTCTAGAACCGAGGCTAGGTGCCAGACCGGCACTTCGCTTTCGGTCAAACCAAGCCATCCTTGGCACCCTGGATTTGCGGTCACCACAGCCTCGCAGCCGGACTCCATGAGCGTCAACCACTTTCTATCGCGAAGTGCCACTGCCCGGCTGGTCTGAAAAAGACTGTACAACCCCCCACTTCCACAGCAAATCTCGGAATCCCGGACTTCGACAAGCTCAACTCCCTTGATCGCCGACAACAGTTCCCTAGGCTGCCGACTGATTTTTTGGCCATGTAGCAGGTGACAGGGGTCTTGGTACGCCAGCCTGATTGGGCCAAATCCCTTCGCCTGAGACAACTTGTCGACCATGTGGTTATGCACAAGGAACTCAGACAGGTCGCATACCGAATCCGACCCGTCCTTGAGCCAAGA
>JAEURO010000122.1 GCA_016788345.1 Chthonomonadaceae bacterium | reverse complement strand
CGTAGACGGCGTGAGTCTCTGGCTGGTTGTCCTGTCGACCTTCCTAAACGTGATCAGTGTCTGGTTCAGTTTCTATGTCGAAAAGCGGGTCAAGACGTACTTTGTCATGATCAACGTTTTGTTGACGGCAATGTTGGGGGTGTTCCTAAGTCTCGACCTCATCCTCTTTTACACGTTCTTTGAAGCCAGCCTGATCCCAATGGCCGTTTTGATTTGGATTTGGGGCGGTTCAAAGCGAAACTACGCGGCCGTCAAGTTTTTCATTTATACGTTCGCCGCATCGATCTTCATGCTCGTGGCGATGATCGTCTTAGCAAAGTTGACGGCTGACGTCACTGGATATTGGACATTCGACCTTGTGGCCATCCAGGGCAACGTAGCCAATGGCAAGCTTTGGGTGGGCGAAGCTCTGAAGCTTCAACCGTTCCTATTCTGGGCGTTTGCCATCGCGTTTATGGTCAAGTGCCCGATGTTCCCGTTCCACACCTGGCTGCCAGACGCCCACACCGAGGCGCCGACCGCTGGCTCGGTCATCTTGGCGGGCGTGCTCCTCAAGATGGGCACTTATGGGTTTTTGCGGTTTTGCCTCCCATTGTTCCCCGAACAAGTGAAGGCCAACGCCATCGTCTTCATGGTTCTCGCCGTCTTCGGCATCATCTATGGCGCGATCGTGGCTGCTGTCCAGGACGATGTCAAAAAGCTCGTCGCGTACTCATCCGTGGCTCACATGGGCTTTGTCATGTTGGGCATCTTCAGCTTGACCCATACTGGGCTGGTCGGCGGTGCCTATCAGCAGCTCAACCATGGAATCTCGACCGGTGCGCTGTTCTTGTTGATCGGCCTTCTTTACGAGCGGATCCACACGAGGCTGTTCAAGGACATGGGCGGGCTCAAGGCGCGAATGCCGGTTTTTGCCGCGCTCTTCCTTATTGTCATGCTCTCCAGTGTTGGATTACCAGGCCTCAATGGATTCGTCGGTGAATTCCTGGCGATGCAAGGGGCATGGGAATCATCTATTGTCCGCGCCTTTGGGTTGAACCCTGCCCTCCCTGTCTTGGCGGGTATCGGGGTCATACTTGCGGCGGTCTATTTGCTATGGATGTTCCAAAAGGTCTTCTATGGTGAACTCAATCCAAAATTGGAGAAGCTAAAAGATTTGAAAGTCTGGGAGTCGGCCATGGTCGGATGTTTGGTGCTTTTGACAGTCTGGGGCGGCATGGCTCCCAATACCTTTATGCAGCCAATGGAAAAGGCTCTCGGTGCTGCACGTTTGATGGCGGTCAATGAGCCCGGGACTCGTCCTTCATGGGACGACCGAAGTCTAGAGATCCAATCAAACGGCGACCTTGTCCGAGTGGCTCCTCGGCCTGACCCGGATCAACTTGAAAACTTTATCGTGATCGAAACAGTTTCTGAGGCGCAACTCCACTTTAAGATTGCGCCAGAGGCCAATGTCGCCCGAGTTGAAGGAGGTCACGAGTAAGTGCCATTGCCGCAGCAAATCCCTCAAATCGACTGGCCCATAGTGATGCCGGTTATTTGGGTGACGTTGACCGGACTGGTCGCGCTCTTGGCGGAGATGGTCTGGCCAAAAAGAAGCAACAACAGGATCGTATTGATCAGCCTCGTAGGGTTGTTCATTGCTGCTTGGTCGGTTATCAAGCAGTTTGGCCTCCCGGAAGGACAAACGTTCGCTGACTTTGTGCTCCGAGACCATCTGGGACTCGTACTTCAGCTTGTTCTTATTGGCGTGTGTTTCGTGACGTTCCTCTTTAGTGAAAGTTACTTGAGAGAGAAGCGGATCGCCTACGCCGAGTTCTATCCATTAGCCCTGTGGTCGACTGTAGGTGGCATGCTCATGGTCTCGACGACGAACCTTCTGGAACTCTTTTTGGGTTTAGAGGTTTTGAGCATCGCACTCTACTGTTTGGCCGGTATGAGCCGTCAAGAGTCAAAGAGCGAAGAGAGCGCGATAAAGTACTTTTTGCTTGGGGCCTTCGCGAGTGCCTTCTTGTTACTCGGCATCGCTTATCTTTTCGGTGCTACTGGTTCGCTTGATCTCAGGGCCCTTGGGACTGTCGACCTTTCGACTGCACACGCCAGGACGATGGTCACATTTGGGCTTGGGATGATCCTCGTTGGGCTTGGTTTCAAGTCGGCTCTGGTTCCATTTCATCAGTGGACCCCGGACGTGTACCAAGGCGCCCCGACAAACGTGACGGCCTTTATGGCTTCTGCAAGCAAGGTCGCAGCGTTCGGAGCCTTGATCCGCGTGCTACAGGCTGCTACCATGCTACAAGACGTTTGGTTCCCGGCCATGGTGTGGATCTGCATCCTTACGATGAGTGTTGCAAATTTGGCAGCTTTGGTTCAAAAAGATGTCAAGCGGATTCTAGGCTATTCGAGCATAGCAAACGCTGGCTACATCCTAGTCGGCTTGTTGTCCCACCTCAAAGATCCTGCGAAGGTGCCACTGACGACGGTGTTGTTCTACCTGGTCGCCTATTCAGCCATGACGCTGGGCGTGTTCGCTGTGATCAGTCTTGCGGCGTCTGGAGGGCGAGAAGGGTCGCGGTTCAGGGAACTTCACGGGCTGTGGAAGAGGGCGCCGTTCGCCGTTGGATGCCTCATAGTGTTCGTAGCGTCTCTTGTTGGGGTGCCACCTACAGCCGGTTTTTTTGGGAAACTCCTCATCTTTAACGACGCGCTTGCGGCGGGCCTTCCCCTATTAGCGGTCGTGCTCGCGGTCAACTCTGTCATCAGCGTCTACTATTACCTTGGAATCGTACAAGCGACTTTTGTTGATGAAGAAGGAGCTGGCGCAAACGCTGCCGCAAGTCCAAGTTTCGGATCGACAGTGACTGTCTTGGTGTGCGTCACGGCGGTCATCGGCATAGGCCTGGCCGTATCTCCGCTACAGGGATGGTTGGGACAGGAGCCTGCAAAATCCGTTGAAGCTAGCATTGCACTGCCAGGTTCGGACATCAAGTGAAACTTGCCGTAAGTATGTGGTCGTATGTCCGGGCTGTCCAGTCTGGAGATATGAACCTCATCGGTTTCGTGCAAGAAGCCAAGTCAATTGGAGCTTTCGGAGTCGAACTTCTAGATTTCTTTTACAAAGATCCTGTTTCCGAAAGAGATTCCGTGAAGGATGAGCTAGCTGCTGCCGGTTTGCCCTGCCCCTTGTTCAGCGTTGCCAACAACTTTGCAAAAGTCAGTGAAAGAGACCGGGCTGCCCAAGTGGACAAGATCAAGTTTGGAGTTGACGAGGCCGCGTTTTTTGGGGCAAAAACAGTCCGTGTTTTTGCCGGAGACCTTTCTGAAGGACTGACTTACGGACAAGTTTTCTCATGGGTCGTAGACGGCCTTTCTGAGGCATCGGACTACGCCAGAGACCGTGACGTTAGATTGGCGCTGGAGAACCATGGACAGTTGGCGGGCCGCGGATCCCAGGTTTGCGACATCGTCCAAGCCGTCAGAGATAAATCCGGCCACGACGCCCTTGGAGCCAATCCTGACACCGGAAATTTTCTTTTGGTCGACCAAGATAGCGAAGAGGCCGTCCGTGAAGTCGCCCAGTTCGCCTATATGTGCCATTTCAAGGACTTTGGTGCAGACGGATCGGGAGTATTCAGGTCATTGCAGGGAAACTGTTTCAAAGGGACTGTCATTGGGGAGGGAAAGGTCGACCTTGAAGGGTGTGTCAGGATCCTGACCGACTCAGGATTTGACGGTTGGTTCAGCCTTGAGTACGAGGGTCACGGCGACCCGCGAAAGGAAGTCCGCATTTCGATGGACAATGCTCGTTCAATCGTAGCGAAAGTCCAAGAATCGGACGACTAAGAAAATTAGTCAAAGTTGAACTCCAAACCTAGTCGATGCAAGCCGAGAATCTATTGTGGCAGGTGTAGGCTTGCGTCGAATAGCTATGAGTGGATTTGTGTGGAACGAGACGAGTGGGCAGGCCGTGTTTGATCTGGCCCGGGAGCCGCTGCTGGTCGCGGACACTCAGGGGAATATACTTTTGGCGAACTCAGCTGCAAGGGGCGACGAAGATCTTTCAGTCGAGGATTGGGGGTCTGCCACAGTGTTTTCGGCTCTTGGGACCGACGCGGCCGGCTGGGGGATGTCCCTCGCATTCGGACAGGGTCACACAACTGAGTTTGACTCGACAGTTTCGCAGGCCCTCCATCGAAAGTTTGGGAATTGGCAAGCGACACCGGTGAGCGAAGACCATTTTGTTGTTTCTTTTGGGCAGGGTGCTGAGACTGACGGTCAATCAGCACTTGTCATCCAGGCACTCAAACTCAAGTCCCAATACCTGTCCGAGGCTCAGAAGGCCCAAACAGACCAGCTAACCGGGATGGCAAACCGTCGGACGTTTGAGACAGCCCTCACTGAGGCGATGAACCAGAACAGGGAGTCTGGCCGTGTCTTCTCGCTCATCATGATCGATGTCGACAAGTTCAAGTCAATCAACGACACGTACGGCCACATGAAAGGCGACGAAGTGCTCATTGGCTTAGCAGGTATATACAAATCTTCAGTCAGAGGCGACGACAGCGCCCACAGGATTGGCGGAGAAGAGTTTGCGATCCTCCTGCCGTCTGCAAACCGGCACACAGCCGAAGATGTCGCAGAAAGATTGCGGTTGAGGGTCGAGTCGGGCCCCATCGCCGATCTTCCTGTCACGATAAGCTTGGGCATAGTCACTTGCGAAGGTGGTTTCTGGACTCAATCGACGCTTATCGACGCCGGTGACCAAGCCCTCTATGCATCCAAGAAGAACGGTCGGAACCGCTGGACTCACTTTGCGGACATGCCGACTGGTGAACAAGTGGCTTGACGGTCGCATGGGGCCTAGCTAACACAGGGTCAGACGTGGCATAATCGTCCTTCGCCCCCGAACCTTCGGCAGGCAGAAGTTGGACCCACATGTATGCGATCATCAAAACCGGAGGCAAGCAGTATCAAGCAGCCAAAGACCTGACGCTGATCGTTGAAAAGATCGATGGCGAGCCGGGTACGGCGGTCACGTTGGACGATGTCCTCATGATTGTTGACGGAGAAAAAGTCACGGTGGGTAGCCCATTCGTGAAAGGTGCCAAAGTCAAAGCGGAAATCGTTTGGCAAGGCAAGGCCAAAAAGATCGTCGCGTTCAACTACAAACCTAAGAAAAACGTTCGCAAGAAGTGGGGGCACCGGCAGCCACAGACTCATCTGAAGGTCACCGAGGTCATAGGAGCTAAGTAATGGCACATAAGAAAGGACAAGGGTCGACCAAGAACGGTCGAGACAGCCAGTCACAGCGCCTCGGCGTCAAGAGGTATGGCGGTGAAATCGTAAAGCCTGGAGCTATTATCGTCAGGCAGCGGGGCACAAAGTTTTATCCTGGTACGGGAGTCGGGATCGGTAACGACCATACTTTGTTTGCGCTCATCGGCGGGCGAGTCACGTTCGAAGGTCCAAAGGATCGACGGCGGATCGCCGTGTACATGGATCAAGCCTAAACTATCCCACAGCGGGAGACGTCTTTCAACATTAAAAGTCCGACCAGTTTTCCATCGGACACTACAGGCATTTCACCAATCTTTGATGGGTGGTTTTGAAAGACCTCGAAAGCTTCAATCGCTAGGAGGTCTGGCTCGATGTAGGTTGGGTCGACAGTCATGGCCGATTCTGCAGTACCGACCAAGCTCCCTTGGTTCAATACAATATGACGGCGCAGGTCACCCTCGGTGATCAGCCCTTCGACGGCTCCCTCAACGCTCACGACGCAAGAACACCCTGCGCCGGCACGTGAAATCTCTAACATGACATCGAGTAAGTCGTCGTCCCGCTTGGACAGCGGCACATCTGATCCGGTTCGCATCACGTCGGAAACGCGAAGGGTCAACCGGCGCCCGAGGGCCCCTGCAGGATGGAACCGGGCGAAATCTTCCGGACTGAACCCTCTGGCCCCCATGGCGGCCACAGCCAAGGCGTCTGAAAGGGCAAGCATGACCGTAGTAGAAGTGGTCGGGGCCAAGTTGTTTGGGCAAGCTTCACTTTCGACGCCAACATCCAAAACGGTGTCTACCATCTGGGCCGCGCTTGAGTTGACTCTGCCAGTGAGAAGGACGGTTTTCGCCCCTATCTGCTTGACGGCTGGGGCAACCCGCATAATTTCGTCACTTTCCCCGCTGTAGGTGTAGAAGACGACGATATCGTTTTCTGTGACCATGCCGAGGTCGCCGTGAAGGGCCTCCGCGGCGTGGAGAAAGAACGCTGGGGTTCCAGTCGACGAAAATGTGGCGGCTGCTTTTGCCGCGATGTGCCCGCTCTTGCCTAAGCCACAACACACTATGCGGCCACGACAAGATAAAATCTGATCGACAGCTTCCGTGTAAGGGTCGCCGTCACGGTTGCACAGCGCTCTTATTGCATCCGCCTCTTGGGAAAGAACTGACTTGACACGTGCCCAATGGCTCAAATCATCGACTCCCGGCCATGGAGGATGGATTTTCCAAGGAAAGACGCGATCCACTCGACTACAAATGCCGCCGTCTCATTGTCACGGTCTCTGAGCGGATTGATTTCAACGACGTCTAGACCAGCTAATTTTGGTGCGCCTGGCCTTTGAAAGAGGTCGTGGAGGGCTTCAGCAAGGGTATGGCCTTCTCTATAAGTCAGTCCACCGCGGACGGCAGTCCCTGTGCCCGGAGCAAAGAACGGATCGAGCACATCGACGTCAAAGCTCACCCAAATGGCCTTTGGTCGAACTGTCCCCAACCATGTATGGAATTTTTCGATACAGCGATCTAGTCCAAGCTCATCGACATCGCGCATCGTCAGGGCGACGGATCCAGGAAGACGGTCCAGATTGTCGTTTTCACCCGGGTCTACGTCTCGAAGCCCGAGCCAGAAGACTTTGCCCTTTGACAGACCATCATGAGGCACCATGTCGACCAAGCGGGGCCAGAGGTCATAGAGCTCGTGGATCCAAGGTTTTTTGTCTTGGTCGTGCTTTTCAAGAGGGGTAGAAAGGGGTAGTTTTGTCAGCACGCCGAGGGGAACGCCGTGCAGATTGCCACTTGGAGACGTTTCTGCAGTGTTGGCGTCCATATGCGCGTCGATCCACAAGACTGCCAGGTCGGAACCGAAGGCTTGGATAGCCCCAGAAATCGATCCAATAGAGAGTGAGTGGTCACCTCCTACGACCATGGGAGTGTGGCCGTTTGAAATGGATTCGTTTACAGCGTCCCGAGTGTGGGCGTAGGCTGACAAGGCAAGGGCGTCGCACTCAGACCGTGTGCCTGGCAATTCACCGTCCACTGGGATGACAAGTCGCGTGGACGTTTCGACCCCAATGTTTCTGAGCGCAGGATGGAGCCCGGCGAGTTCGAGAGCTAGGTGCCCAAGACGGCTCCCATGGTGTGGCCCGCACAGGTCGAATGGAACCCCCAGAACTTGAATCATGGGCCAAGTGTACTCGGGTTCAGTTCTCGACCAATTGGACGGTCAATTCAAATGTCTCAGGGAGTCTGCACTCTGATTCGGTGCATTCTTGAAGCCGGACTCCAACTCTTACTAAAGAAGGGAGGCTGCCAATGGGCCGGATACGGACCGGTATGCGCGTCTCACCACGGTAGGTGCCATCAAGCGGCTCTGGAAAGCTTGCTTCAGCGTGGGCCCCAAGCACGGTCACTTCGGTTGGGACGAGCCAATCAGCAATCGGATCGTTTGAATTGATATGTGAACCCTCCGGAACATCAATCACCACTTCAACATAGCCAAAGCCATCGTCTTCGACTGGTATGAAATTGGGCTCAGCCCTGACCTTGACGCCGCGTTTGGCCGGGGTGTGCTGGTGGGCCTTTCTTGATGGGCTTGTCAAAGCGATAAGGGCTTCGTTCAAGAGCGAAGCCGTTCCTTGTGGGGCCCGCATCATCCACCCAGACCCGCTGAGCAGAAGAGACTGAGCCCGTTCCAATTGTCCAAGCCGTCTCAGGGCACTTATCGCAATTGCGATGGGGCTTGGCGTCGCACTGTCTAGGAACGGCATTGTCCTCCCAATGACAAATTCCGATCTTGATGACACAAAATACAGGCCATGCGGTCCGTCAGCATGTTCGTCGATGATCTGTGCGCAAAGGGACTCGGCCGCACTCAACCATTTGGTGTCTTTCGTCTTATCATAGAGGTCGAGGTACCCAC
>JAEURO010000121.1 GCA_016788345.1 Chthonomonadaceae bacterium | reverse complement strand
GGTGCCCAGGCCTGTTGGCGAGGGACTCGGCTTTACGATTCTAGCGATACGAAGGCGCTTGTGGTTCGGATGGTGAACTGGTTCAAGAAGCATCGGAGGGTGCTGGAATCTGACGTCGTTCATTTGCGGAGGCCGGATGGGCGTCGGTTGGATTATGTGTTGCACGTGACGGATTCAAGCCCGAAAGAGGCGATGTTGGTGGTCTACAATCCCACCTCCGGTGAGTTGACAGAGGATGTGTCACTTCCTTTAGAGCGGTATGGACTTGTTCGGTCGGGGAAGGTGTCCGTCCTTCGTCCGAGGGGCGGTGTGACCTTGGGAAAAGTGCCGTCGAAGGTAAAAGTCACTGTAAAAGGCCGGGGATGGTCATGGATTAAGGTCTCACTTCGGTAGTTTCTTATCGACTTGACCTAAGAATTGCCTACGGTGACTCTAAACAGACCCTGAAAAAGGGATGGGGAATGCGCCCTTATGACTTCAATCAAGGAGTGGCCCAAACAGGAAACTGACTGAGTGGCCCGGGTGTAAGGGTTGCAATTTGCACTCATGGAAAAAACACAAGCGACAAACTTACAGTAATCTGTTGGCATGTGGGCCTTTGCTCTGACTGTGATCCTTGCTCCAGCAAAGCCATCGATTGTTTATGTCATGGCTGATGACCTCGGCTATGGAGATGTTGGTTGCTTTGGTCAGACTAAGATTCCAACACCTCACATCGATCGTCTTGCGCAAGAGGGAATGAGGCTCACCCAGTACTACAGCGCGAGTCCAGTCTGCGCTCCAACACGCTATAGTTTGATGACCGGAAAGCATCAAGGGAACGCGGCCATTAGGGGAAATAAAGAAAACGGTGGGTTTGGACCCAATGACCCAGAGGGACAAACCCCGTTTCCCCTTTCAGAAAAGACATTGCCTGAGTTCCTAAAGAAACAAGGATATGCCACGGCCCTGGTAGGAAAATGGGGAATTGGTAGCCCACGCAAAGACGAGCATCCTGAAGACCACGGGTTCGACTTCTTTTATGGGTATCTCTGCCAACGCCGCGCCCACAACCTCTATCCGGCATATTTGTGGAAAGGCCGACAGCCTGACCTGCTTTCAAACCAAGTCTTCTCAGCACATCAGAAAATTGAAGCCCCACTGGCGAACGAAGCGGACTACTGGCGTAGCTATCAAGGTTCGGACTACGCCCCAGCGAAAATGCTCGATGAAGCGACTAAGTGGATCCGGTCCCAACCGGCGGACAAACCCATTTTTCTATACTTCGCGTCGCCCCTGCCCCATGTGGCTCTCCAGGCACCTCTAGATTGGATCGAAAAATTCCCTAGAGATTGGGACGCTGACCCGTACCTGGGGAAGAATGGATATCTTCCAAATCCGCGTCCCCGGGCGACCTATGCGGCGATGGTCGCCTACTTTGATCACTCCGTGGGAGAATTGCGAAGGGTTCTTGCCGACTCTGGACGGTCGAACTGCTTCATATTTGTGACCAGCGACAACGGTGCGGTGGACGCAGTCGGTGGTGCAGACCGCGCATTCTTTAAGTCGAACGGTGAACTTAGGGCCGGAAAGATGAGCCTCTACGAAGGTGGAGTCAGGGTTCCTGCCGTTGCTTGGTGGCCCGGCAAGATCGCTCCAGCATCGGTTTCCAACCAGACGGCGATCTGCTGGGACGTCTTCGCGACCATAGCCGACATTCTGGGCATTCAGCCGCCTAGAACGGATGGAATGAGCTTTAAGAAAGCACTGCTCGGCGAACCCACCTTTCCGAGGACTTTGTACTTCGAATACCCAGAGGCTGGAGGGATGCAAGCAGTCCGGATTGGCGACTGGAAGGTTATTCGGCCGACTCTCACAAAGGATTCCTCCGTGGTGGAATTGTACGACTTGGCCCACGATCCGAGAGAATTGAAGAACCTCGCTGGCGAACACCCTGAAATAATTGCTGAAGGCTTGAAGCTGTTCAATAAAATGCACGTCTCCAATACAAAATTTCCACTACCTGGAGTGGACACCTTTTCGCGCACCCAAAAAAAGTAATTGACGGAGATCAGCTTGGGCCGCGCCAGTTTCGGACCAAAGATAGACTCATGCAGGGAGTCTCCTCAATTGAATTCGGTCAGAGTTAGTCGGTCAGTTCCGAGCAAAGGAACGACGGACGGAAGATCAAAGGCGATCGGCCTCCGTCCTGCTCTCGAAGAGCGCAGTAGAAAGTCGAGTAACCTCTCGACATGAAGGTTCAAATCTTTAGCTGGAACGAAGTGAGCCAAGATTCCCCGGTACCTTTGCTCAAGAGGCGCCTTCTGACCGGAGAGAAAGGCATGGTGGCCCAAGTCGAACTTGCTCCTGGCTGTGTCGTTGCTAGCCACCACCATGAGAGCGAACAAGTCGCCGTGATTTTGTCAGGCCGCGTTCGTTGGAACTTAGGGACGCCAGGAACGCCGGATTTCCTTGAACATGAGGCAGGCGGTGGCGAGGTCCTCGTCCTTCCTCCGAATTTTCCTCATGGTTTAGTGGCCCTTGAGGAAACAGTCATCATCGACTTTCTGAGCCCGCCAGGCAAGATGGGTGTCGACAATCAAGGTTGAGCGATGGCAAAGTATGCTATTGGGCTCGACTTTGGTACGAGCAGCGTTCGGGCGTTGATAGTCGATTGCGCCGATGGTATCGAGGTCGGTACAAGCGTCTGGAACTACCCATCTGGGAGCAATGGCATATTGTCAGATCCCAAAAATCCCGAAGTTGCGCGCCAAGCCCCTGGCGACTATGTCCAGGGAATCTGCGAATCGATCCGCCTTGCTCTTAAGGACAGCAAGGGACACGATGGATTCTCCGCCAAGGACATCGTGGGGATCGGTGTCGACACGACGGCATCGACTCCCATGCCTTTAGACAAAAATGGGTCGCCGCTCGCAGAATCCGATAAGTTCAAAGGCCGTTTAGACGCGCAAGCATGGCTCTGGAAGGATCACTCAAGCTACGCTGAAGCCGAAGAGCTGACCCGTCTCTCCGACTCCCTAGGGGCGTCGTACATGCAGATGGTGGGAGGAAGCTATTCGAGCGAGTGGTTTTGGGCGAAGGCCCTTAGGTGCGCCAGGGACTCGTCTGATGTGTTCGATCGAGCGCACACCTGGATGGAGTTATGCGATTTTGTACCGTCCCAGTTGACAGGCGCCGGAACTGACATTAAGCGGGGGGTATGTGCGGCCGGGCACAAGTGGCTCTACAACGAGGATTGGGGCGGGTTGCCCGAAGCGCAGTTCCTGTCGAAACTCGACCCCCGCCTGGGTCAACTGAGGGATCGACTCTACAATCGAGCGTGGCCGAGCGACCAAATCTGCGGGACGGTCGAAACTAGGCTTGCGAAGTCACTCGGGCTCGGAACGGATGTAAAAGTCGCGGTAGGGTGCATTGACGCACATAGTGGAGCAGTTGGGAGTGGGGTTGGGCCTGGGACGATGGTAAAAATCCTCGGGACTAGCGCATGTGACATCATGGTCGTCGCTCCTGAAAAAGGAGCCCCCTTACCATTCGTCCCTGGATTGAGCGGCGTTGTGCGCGATTCGGTCTTGCCCGGATACCTGGGGTTCGAGGCTGGCCAAGCGGCAGTCGGCGACATTTTCGACTGGTTTGTCAAGAACATGTGCGGCCAACAGAGCCACAAGAAACTGTTTGAGGAAGCTGGCAAGATTCGACCCGGAACTAGCGGGCTGCTAGCCCTCGACTGGAACAATGGAAACCGCTGTGTGCTGGCCGATCCACGGCTGACCGGGCTCATGGTAGGTCAAACTCTTTCGACCACTCCACCGGAAGTCCTTCGTGCACTCATTGAAGCCTCGGCGTTCGGAGCCCTCATGATTATCGAGCGCATGGAGCAGTACGGTGCGAAAATCGATACGATTGTCGCTTGTGGCGGTATTGCCGAGAAAAGCCCATTTATTTTACAGATTCTGGCTGACGTCACGGGCAGGCAGATTGCTGCCAGCCGGTCGAATCAATCCTGTGCCCTTGGTTCAGCGATTTTTGGTGCAGTGGCAGGAGGGGCCCACTCATCTGTTCCCGCTGCCCAGCGAGCCATGGCGGGGCTCAAGGACAAGGTTTACGTCCCAGATTCTAGATCGACCAAAGTTTATGGACGACTTTTCGCTTGTTACAAGGCTCTGCACGACGCCTTTGGAAGGCCCGATAAGTCAATTTCGCTAGGATGGGTCATGAAGGAACTTCTCATCTTGCGTGACCTCACCCGTTCCGCGACTTGAAGTCACTCATGAAGCTAGCCAGCGCATAACACCCTTCAAGCGGAAAAGCGTTGTAGATACTTGCCCGGCACCCTCCGACACTCCGGTGCCCTTTCAGTTCAAGCATGTTGAGGGCTTTGGCTTCTGACAAGAACGCTTCGGTCAATTCCTCAGTGGGAAGTGTGAATGGAATGTTCATTTGACTCCGGTTGTCGCTCACAGCGTGTGGCTTGAAAAATCCGCCCGACAAATCGATAGCATCATAGATTGCCTTCGCTTTTTCGTGGTTCAACTTCGCGACCGCATCCAGCCCGCCGAATTTGATCCAGTGTTCGCACACTAGCCCAAGCATATAGACGCCAAAGCAGGGGGGAGTATTGTACATCCAGTCGTTGTCGGCCTGGACTTTATAATCCAACATTGGCGGGAGCCCACTTGGCACTCGTTCAAGCATGTCTTCCCGGAGCAGGACAAGGCAGACGCCGCTGGGCCCCAGGTTCTTTTGTGCACCTGCGTAGACCATGGCATATCGACTGACGTCAAACGGACGCGAAGCAATGCAAGACGACATGTCGCAGATGTAATCGACATTTCCAGAAGGGTCATTTAGGTAATCAACGCCCTGGATAGTCTCATTCATTGTGAAGTGGACAAAAGCTGCGTTGTCAGTCACCGCGACACTGGCGATGTCGGGGGCACTGACATACTTATCAGGCTTACCATCCCAAACGAGGTTCGCTTTACCTTCGATTCTTGCAGCCTCGACCGCCTTCTGTCCCCATGTCCCCGTGACAAGATAGTCCCCGCCGCCGACCTTTGATCCAATGAAGTTCATGGCCAACATGGTGAATTGCAGACTCGCCCCACCTTGGAGGAACAAGACTCTATAATTGTCCGGCACATTCATGAGCTTGCGGACCGCCGACTCAGTCTGCTCCGCTATTTGGAGGAAGGCTTTGCCTCGATGGCTCATTTCCATCACGCTCATCCCGGTACCGTTCCAGTCGAGGAGCTCTGACTTAGCCCGTTCCAGGACGTCTCTTGGCATGCACGCGGGTCCCGCGGAAAAATTGTAGGTTTGGTGAGTGGCCACTGCCATAGGCTTAGTTTAGCCTTGGTTCGATTTCTAACGGCGATTTCGGGCCAAAACGACCACCAACGGTATCCAGCACGTCAAGAGCGTGAAGAAGACGACCGGGCCAACCACGGCAAACTTCGCGATAAAGAGCGATGCAACAATGGCGATGAGGCAGAGAACTGACATCACGATCGCAGTCGAGCCGAACAATCTCGAAAGCCTTGACAGCTTTCTCCGGCGGGTCTCAGTGTGTTCGCGCTCACTGAGCTTTGCGATGCTGGACACAACGAGGCCCAGCCCCCCGACCAGAGCCCAAAATGGATGCGAAAGGAGTGTGACCACCAAGCCAACACCAAGGATTGTCAATCCAAAATTGGTCACAGGCGTGATCTTTGCCAAAATCCTATTGTCCATGTCTCGACATAGTTTGTACGAAAGATCTCGAATGAAGTTTCAACACAAGGATGAAGGGGTGGGTCGGTCAAACTGCCCTTTTTGGTCGGGGCAGCGGGATTTGAACCCACGACCTCTTACCCCCCAGATAAGCGCGCTACCAAACTGCGCCATGCCCCGATGTTGCCGGCACCCCGGCAGGGCCCTTAGGATACCCTTATTGGCCCGGATCCATGAGCCACGGCATCCTGCCCTTGGAGTAGAAGTACTGCCAAGCCGACTGTGGTGTCGGATAGGACAATCCATCGAGCCCTTTTGGATCGAGCTTTGCGGCTGCTTTTGCAGCGGCTTTCGCATCATCGCTCCGGCCTGATTCAAAGAGCGCCGCACAATACGCCCATTGTGCGGCGGCGTACTCGGGGCCTGCTGCTACCGCAGCCCGGCCAAATTTGACTGCCTCGTCCTTTTTTCCGTCAAGCAAAGCGGCGCAAGCCATCCCTGTGAGTGCCTCGAAACTCTCCGGCTTGGCTGCTAGAGCTGCTTCGAAAAAGGCCGTAGCCAGCGCCCTCTGCCGCTTACCGTAGTCTGCGTCGTCTTGCATGTCCGTCCGCAGTGAATAGTACATGGACTGGTTGCCACGCTCGATCAATGCGTCATAGCTGGCCGGTTCGGCGAGCATTGTCGTTTGGAACCTTTCTTGTGCCGAGCTGTAATCGCCTACCAAAAAGGCCAATGCACACACGTCGTAGTTAACAACCGGACTGTGGCCCTCAGCGTTCATGAGGTTGCCAAGAATGTTGTTGGCTGTCTTTGTGTCCGCCCGCCGGAGAGCCAGGTAAGCCTGCGCTGTCCTGACGCCCAGACTGGTTGGGTCGTCGAGAATCGCATCTTTCTCAGCGTCGAGGGCTGCACGAATGTCGCCGAAGTAGGCACTGTAGCAGCTTCGCAAACCGAATCCATAGCCATCGTGGGCGCCATACTTTTTGATCGAGTCAAGCACCTGGGCTGCACGGGTGAACTTTCCACCTCTGAGCAAAGCGTAGAGGTAGCGATTGGCCACCGAGTTGTTCTTCATGTCTTTTTGGAACAGTGGGTCCAGTTCGGATGCGATTGCGGAATAACGACCGGCCTGTAGCAACACGTCGCAATACTTGATCCTGTTTGAATCATCGACCGGCCCAAAGTTGTCGACCGCGCCTTGGAGGGCCGCCCTGCGCGTCTCCGCGGCTTTGACCAGACTCGCCTTGACAATTGCGATTGACTCTGATTTGTCGCCTCCCTTGCTGTAGGTGTTGAAGGCTTTCTTCAGCATGACCGAAGAAAGAAGGCTCTGAACGGCCGAGTCGCCCGGTGCGGCCGCATAGGCGTCTTCAGCGTACTTTTGAGCCAAGTCCAAGACTCCTTTGCCCAAGTTGGCCCTTGCCATTAGGATTCTGGCCGCATTGCTTGTCGCATCGATCTTCAACGCGACTCTACCGGCGGCGATGGCTTCGTCCCACTTGGAATGTGACAAAGCGTCATTACCACGCTCGATATGGCTTGCGATCGGCATGCCAAACCCGTTGTCAATCACGAGCTTGAAGGTCTTTTTCGAGGACTCGCCTGCTTTGTTGTAAGCCGCGAACGTGACCGAAATCGAGCCTTGTTGTTCAGCCAAGGTGTCGATGGTGAACTCATAAGGCGTGCTGTCGTCTGTCTCACGGAGGTCGTTTCCGACATAAAACTCACAGCTGCTGACGAGCGATTCTGACTCGACTGTCAGTCTAAATGTGAAGTCACCAGAAATTGTGTCGCCTTCTTTGACATTGGCGTTAATCGTGACGCCGGCGAGGACGTTCGGCACCAGGCCGACAAGGCCTAGGAACAGGAGGGCAGGGCGCAGATTCATCTTCTTTGCTCACATTATGACGAACCAGAGTTCGCAAGAATTCGAAATTCCTGGTCAAATGAATCGAAACCGCTTCCAGTGCAGGTAGACCCGCACGGAATATGTGACGAAATTGACCAAATCACGATAGAAATCGACGACGCCGGACAATTCTTCTCCAATCCGGCGCCTTTTGACGATCATCGAAAGGTCATATGAAAAGTAAAAAAGGTACACGAAGCCAAGGCACGCGCCGCCGATGGCTTGTGTCACTGACATGTCTCCAGATCGAAACATGAATATCAAAAACCCAAGACAGACGAGGTAACTCAAGGTCAGTTGTCCCCAGTAACTAAAATCATTGCCGCAGAGGGCCGAATAGACTCCAATTGCCAGGCTGATGGGCACTATGACATCGACTGGCAAGCCCAAGCTTCTGAGGTGCCCCCAAACAATGGCCAAAAAGACGACAGTCGGGACGGCCAGGGCCACGCTCAAGCTTACACCAAGAAGTCCTTTGTCCAAAAACCTTCTTTGTAGCGTCAGTGCTGCGAGCGAAACGATGAACAGTGCTGCCGCTTGTCCAATTTGGGCGAAAGAAACGAGTTGAATCGAGAGTCCAGCAGTAATCAAGTTGGCAGCACAATGCCCGATGCAAACTCGTCTCAAAAATTGGACACGTGGGCGGTGTTTCTCCGATGCGACGTTGCCCGAAACTGTCTCTGGATCAGGAAAATAGGTCGGGAGCGGCATTTCCCTTGGAATATCTCATG
>JAEURO010000120.1 GCA_016788345.1 Chthonomonadaceae bacterium | reverse complement strand
GAATCAAGGCGTACTCTGACAAAGCTGTACCGCTACCGTCGCGGCTGAGAACTTGACTTCCTGCCGATGAGACTTGTGAGCCCGCCACAACCGTGGCGGGCTCTTTTTCGTAGTATTTGAGATGCGACGCGTGGCCGAGGGTGTCCGAACCTTGTTCCATTGTCCCCGTTTGTGGCCGCTTGCCCTTGGCCCTCTTGTTGTGTCGGTGGTCGCTTACATTGGCGTAGTCGCCGCCTGCGTCTGGTTTGTCTCAATGCGGCTGGGCGAGCTGGCTGCGTTAATAAATCTCCCAACTTGGGCAGGGGCGATGACTGGAAGTGCGTCGGTCCTGCTTCTCACTGTTCTGTGGTCTGGCCCGGTGTTTATGATTCTGTTTGGTTTGGTTGGGATACCGTTTTGGGAGTCTTTGGGAAAGGGGACAGAAAAAGAATGTACGGGCTCGGTTGTGAGCAAGACCAGGCTCAGCTGGCAGCTTGTTCAGACGGCCATAAGAGTCGCCATGTCACTTGTGGCTCTCTTCGTCGCCCTCGTCTCCAGTCTGCTTGGGCACCCTTGGATCGCTGCCTTCGTCACGGGAGGAACAGTATTGCTCGACCTGACCGCCCCACCGCTCCTACGCCGGGGGATCGGAACGCTACGCCAAATTGGATGGCTCTTTAGACAGCCAGGCTGGATTGGACTTTGGGTAGCCTTGTCCGCAGCTACATATGTCCCAGTGATCGGCGCGGTGTTCTTGCCAGTCTTCGCGGTGGCGTCCACTCTGATGGTCCTCAGGGACGACTCCGCCAACGTAGAATAGGAGGCGTTGCACACACACACGGGACAGTTCGGAGACTTTGGCGGTAGGTTTGTGCCAGAAACCTTGGTGCCGGCCCTGGACGAGATTGAGTTGGTCTTCTCGAATTCATGGGCCGATCCCGGTTTCCGGACCGAGTTTGACGCGCTATTGGCCAATTACGTTGGGCGGCCCACTCCTTTGACCGTTGCCCGCCGGCTCAGCGAGAAGACTGGATGCAATGTGACAATCAAGAGGGAAGACCTCAACCACACCGGAGCCCACAAGATCAACAACGCCCTGGGCCAATGCCTACTGGCCAAGCGGATGGGGAAGAGCAGGGTGATCGCGGAGACAGGAGCCGGCCAACACGGGGTCGCCACCGCCACTGTGTGCGCCCTTCTGGGGCTCGAGTGCGAAGTTTACATGGGCGAAGAGGATTGCGCCCGCCAGCAGCTGAACGTGTTCCGCATGCGCCTACTAGGAGCCAAAGTCGTCCCAGTCACAAGCGGTACAAAGACACTCAAGGATGCGCTTAATGAAGCGATGCGAGACTGGGTCACGAATGTTCGGCATACCCATTATGTCATCGGAACCGCCGCCGGGCCACACCCATATCCATGGATGGTCCGAGAGTTTCAAAGCATCATTGGTGTTGAGGCTAGGAAACAATTCCTTAAGGCGCACGGCCGGTTGCCGGACATTGCTGTAGCCTGCGTAGGTGGCGGATCGAACGCGATCGGTTTCTTTCACGCCTTCATCCAGGACGACGTCCGCCTCATTGGGGTCGAAGCAGGAGGTTGTGGGCTAGAGACAGGCCGACATGCCGCGCCGTTGACCGCAGGTTCGCCAGGTGTGTTGCACGGCTCCTACAGCTTCATGATGCAAGACGAGGATGGGCAAGTCCTTCCAACACATTCTGTTAGCGCCGGCCTTGACTATCCCGGGGTCGGAGCTGAGCACTCCATGCTCAAGGCAACTGGGAGAGCTGAGTACGTTGCCGCAACAGACCAAGAGGCCTTGCGGGCGTTCGAAAATTTGAGCCGGCTAGAGGGGTTGATCCCTGCCTTTGAGTCGGCCCATGCCTTTGCTGTGCTCGATCGGAGAGACCTGGTTCCAGAGGGGTCGCATGTCCTTGTCAATCTGAGTGGGCGCGGCGACAAGGACATGGAACGCGCGGCAGAAATCTTTGGGTTTGGGTAGACGGACTAGGGCCAAGTTGCTGAAAAGGGTATCCCCTTGCCGTGAGAAGCCATCTGAAAGTCGCCGTGCTCGGGGCGACTGGCGCGGTCGGCCGCGAGTTCCTTGACCTCTTCAAACAGAGAAGGTTTCCTATCGACGAACTCCGGCTCCTTGCGAGCCCCAGGTCTTCAGGGCAAGTGATCGATGGACTCACTGTCCGGCCAGTTTCCGCTTCGGCGTTCGATGGAATCGATTTGGCGTTCTTTTCAGCTGGTGCCGCAAGGTCCAAAGAGTGGGCCCCGGTAGCGCTCCAAAGTGGAGCGGTAGTCATAGACAACTCCAGCGCGTTCCGCATGGATGAAGACGTGCCCTTAGTGGTTCCCGAGGTCAATTGGAGCTCGGTCCAGGCTTCTGACAGGCTTTTTGCTAATCCAAACTGTTGCACGATCATCCTATTGATGGCCATCGCCCCTCTTCGAGCTCTCGGCAAAATGAGGCGCCTGATCGTGAGCACCTATCAGAGTGCCAGCGGCGGAGGTGCGGCGCTCATGGACGATCTAGTGCAGCAAACTAAGGACTTGGTCGAAGGAAAAGCTCCCAAACCTCAAGTTTCACCACATGTCTACGGGTTCAACGTCTTTAGCCATAACACGCCGATCGACGACACGGGGCACAACGAAGAGGAGGCCAAGGTCATGGCCGAGACCCGCAAAATCCTCGACCAGCCAACCTTACAGCTAAACGTCACCTGTGTACGGGTGCCGGTTCTGAGGGCACACTGTGAGTCAATCACCATTGAGTTTGAGGGACGTTCGCCAGATGAAAGCCAGGTCCGTGAAGCACTGGCCCGGTTCCCAGGTGTACAGGTGGTCGATGACAGACAAGGGAACAAGTTTCCCATGCCAAGCGATTCATCCGGGAAGAACGATGTCCTGGTTGGGCGGATTCGCCGAGACCTCGACAATCCCCGTGCCTTGTCACTCTTTGTTTCTGGCGACCAACTGCTTAAGGGAGCCGCACTTAACGCTGTCCAAATCGCGGAGCAGTTGCTCGTCGATCGGCCAAACGGATTATCGGCGGGGCCCATCCAAGTGACATCTGGATAGAGCTTTGGCTTTGGAAAGCTAATCTAAAGGCAGTTTTGAACCAGGCTGCATGACCTGGAGCAAGTTTCCGTCTGGGTCGGCGATCGTCAAGACAACGCCTCCGGGAGTCTCATGGTAGTCGTCGACGACCCGGCCGCGGGACATTTCGACAGCAGAACGCAGTGAGGTCAAGTCCGTGCTTGTCAATCCGAAGTACCACCCTGTACCCTCAGGAGCAGATGGCGAGACCTTGCCAGGGTGCAGGCCAAGTTTCGAACCTCCAAGGTCGAAGTCTGACCAATGTTTTGAAATGTGTCCAGGTCGTAGCCGGAGCGTGTCTCGATAAAATTCTACGGCGGCGTCCATGTCCGTGACATACGCCCATGTGGTTCCGGCACTGAGCCCCATTGAACGAGGATACCAAAAATCAAAGGTGCCCGCGTCCTTTTTGCGGGCACCACAAAAGTCGATGACGCTTAGGCTTACTTGTCTCGAAGCGGCATACCCATCAGCTTCAGGAACGCGCGGCCTTCTTCGTCGTTTTGGGCCGTTGTGCAAATCGTGATGTCCATACCTCGTATCTTGTCGAACGAATCGTAGTCGATCTCCGGGAACACCAGTTGCTCCTTGAGCCCAAGCGAATAATTGCCCCTCCCGTCAAATGACTTTGGAGACAGGCCTTGGAAGTCCCTGATCCTTGGGAGGGCCACGGTGGCCAGTTTGTCAAGGAAATGGTAGGCCCGTTCTCCGCGCAATGTGACCCTGCACCCAACCTTCATGCCCTCGCGGACCTTAAAGTTGGAAACCGATTTGCGAGCGATCGTAGCCACTGGCTTCTGGCCCGTAATGACTTGCATGTCGACCATGGATTTGTCGAGTTCTTTCTCCTCGTAACCGGTGCCCATGTTGACGACGACCTTTGTCAGTCTGGGAGCCTGCATGACACTGCTGTACTTGAACTGCTCCATGAGTGCAGGCACGACTTTGTCATGATAAATTTTCTTCAACCTGGACTTCGGCAGCTTGCCTTGCGGCCCTGTCGATCCCTTACTGTCTTTTGCCTTTGCCATGTCTTAGTCCTTCTTCTTATCGATGTTAGGCTCGTCTTTGATTGTCTTGCCAGATTTCTTGGCAAATCGGACGATCTTGCCGCCCTCTTTTCGCCGGCCGACCCTTGTCGGTTCGCCGGTTTCGGGGTCTAGCACCATCAAATTACTAATATGGATCGCGACCGGTATTCTGATCCGCGCCGACCGCTGGCCCTGGTACTTGGCCTTAAAGTGCTTAATGGCAGCGTTAAGCGGTACTGGTTGATCAGGGTTTTCCTCGTTCTCCTGTAACACAATCGCCTTCATTTCTTCTTTGCTGACCGCGGCGACAAAGCCTTTTTGGCCCTTGTCTTTCCCTGCCACGATGACGACCTTGTCTCCAGTGCGGATCTTTGGCTTGATGTGTGCCTTCTTCGTCTTAATCTCTGCTTTTGTCATGGTCAGATGACCTCCGGTGCCAATGAAACGATCTTCATAAAGTTGCCGTCACGAAGTTCTCTTGCGACGGGGCCAAAAATTCGGGTCCCTCGCGGTTCCATGTTTTGTGGGTTGATGACGACGCAGGCGTTGTCATCGAACCTCAGCGTGCTGCCGTCCGCACGCCGCACATGCCGCTTAGTCCTGACGATGACGGCGCGGACCACGTCGCCCTTCTTGACCGGCATGTTTGGAGTAGCGCTTTTTACGCTGGCGACGATCACGTCACCGACTCCGCCGTACCTCGGTTGCGAACCCTTAAGAACGCGGATGCACATGACTTCACGCGCTCCGCTGTTGTCCGCCACTTTGAGCCTACTAAACTGTTGAATCATCTTCCTTCTTCCTTAAAGTGTGCCTTGGATCGGGGCCTGTCCCCGAGATCCAATGACTTTGTGTCACTTGACTTTCTCGACGATCTTAGTGACCCGCCATCGCTTTTCTTTGCTTATTGGCCTTGTCTCCATGATCTCAACCGTGTCTCCAATGTCACAGCCGATTTCGTCGTGGGCTTTGACCCGGTTGGATGACCGGACCGTTTTGCCATAGAGTGGATGTTGTCCAGTCTGTTCAAGCCGGACAACAACTGTCTTTTGCATCTTGTTCGAGGCGACAACACCTCGCCTGACTTTTCTTGAGTTACGTTCGCTCATTTGTCACCTCCAGTTTTTTTCTCTTGGATGATGGTGAGCAGCCGGGCGATGTTGTGCCGGTGGACTTTGAGGCTGGCCACGTCAGTCATCTGGCGGAAAACTAGGTCGCGCCGAGCTTTATAGAGTGCAGCCCGCTCTTGCCTAACGAGCTCTTCGAGCTCGGGCACAGACTTGTCGCGCACTTCTGATGGTTTGATCGCTTTCATCTCTAAGTTCACTCTTCGGTTGGGGCCGCACCTTCGGCCTCGGTATGGGTCGTTTCGGGCACATCCATGTTGTTGGCGGCTTCGATCGCCGCGCGCTCGGCCTTGGTCGGCGGCACGTACACGAATCCTTCTTTCACCACAAACTTTGTTTTGATAGGAAGTTTGTACTGGGCTAGCCTCATGGCCGCTTTGGCGACCTCGGGAGCGGGGCCTGCCATCTCGAACATGACACGGCCAGGCTTAACGACAGCGACCCAACCTTCGACGCCAGCTTTACCTTTGCCCATTCGTTGCTCCAGAGGCTTTTTTGTAAAAGGTTTGTCTGGGAAGATGCGGATCCAGACTTGTCCGCCACGCTTGATGTGGCGGGTCATGGCGATACGGCTCGCTTCAATTTGACGAGCGGTCACCCACCCACAGTCGTCCGCTACAAGGCCGTAGGATCCAAAACTGATCTCGTCGCCGCCTTTGGCTCTTCCACACATCCGGCCGCGCATTTGCTTCCGGTACTTCGTTCTCTTAGGCATCAACATTTGTATTCACCTCCGGCCCGGCCGTTTCGTCTGACGGGGCGGCCTGCTCCTTTGGACCCCTTCGCGGCCGTCGCATTTCGGTCGCTGCTTCGGCTGCGATCGCTGCCATGAGCTGTCGCTCAGGCAAGACTTCGCCTTTATAAATCCAGACTCGCACGCCTACTGTCCCGTAGATGGTATAGGCGATGCTGTAACCATAGTCGATGTCCGCCCTCAAAGTATGGAGAGGGACTTTTCCAAACTTGTCTTGCTCGACCCTGGCAATTTCCGCCCCATTGAGGCGTCCGCTGACGATGACTTTCATGCCTCGGGCATTCATCCTTTGGGCACGTGTCATCGACTGCCGCATGGCTCGCCGATGGCTGATTCGCTTTTCAAGTTGAATTGCGATGTTCTCTGCTACGAGTTGGGCGTCAAGCTCAGGCTGCCGCACTTCAGCGACGTTCACTTGGACTTGGCTTGTCGGGTCTTCAGAACGGATCCGCTTGTTGAGTTCATTGCTGATCTCGTCTATACCCTTGCCACCTCGCCCGATAACTGCGCCAGGGCGGCTCGTAAAAATCGTGACTTTGACCCGGTTGGCAGCCCGTTCGATTTCAACGCGGCTGACAATTCCCTTGCCTAGCTTTTCTCGCAAATACTTTCGTACGCGTTGGTCGCTGGCCAACAGCTCACGATAGTTGCGCTTCGGCGCGATCCAATGGCTGTCGTGCCCTCGGATGACGCCAAGCCTAAATCCTACAGGGTGGATTTTCTGGCCCATTAGGCTTTCTCCTCCGTCTCAGTAGTTTCAGCGACTTCGGTCGGAGTGTCTTCCACGATCGGCTCAGGGCTGGTCACTGGCTCCTCGGCGACGGTGTCGACCGTTTCAGCGGCCACGGTCTCTTCGACCTTCTCTTTTTTGTCGCTCTTAGCCTTCTTTGTTTTTGGTGTTTCAAATTTTGGCCTTGCCTTGGCTTTCGTGCCATGCGGTTTGACTGTCGCTTCCGGCTGGAACTCCTCGACGACCACTGTGATATGGCTAGTCTTCTTAAGGATTCGGTTGGCTCTACCCATAGAACGGGCAGTGATGCGCTTCATCTTTGGCCCTTCGTCCACCATGATAGTGGCGATTCTCAGATTTTCTGGAGACAGGTTGAGATTTTCCTGAGCGTTGGCCATGGCGCTGATGACGACCTTTCGCAGATGGAAGGCGCCTTTGCTCGGATGGAACCGCAAGACGTCGGCGGCGCGCTGTGCGGGCACGCCACGTACCTCGTCCGCGACTATCCGGACTTTCCGTGGTTGAACCCGGATGTATTTTGCGACTGCACGTACTTCCATATCGTCTTTAATCCATATCCTTGTCGTGGACGGTTCCCCAGGTGTCATTGAACCTGGCGCAAGGTTCGGGATTGTACCGAATCTGCGACCCGTCCTTCAGGACTTAGTGGAGCCTCACACCTCGCTCGGGAAGGCTCCCACCGTGGCCTCGATATGTCCTTGTCGGGGCAAACTCACCGAGCTTGTGACCGATCATGTTTTCGGTAACAAAGACGGGAATGTGCTTGTTTCCGTTGTGGACAGCGATCGTGTGGCCGATCATGTCGGGAGTGATGGTAGACCGGCGAGACCAGGTTTTGATCACCTTTTTCTCGCCTGTCGAGTTCATCGCGTCCACTTTTTTGACCAAGTGGTCGTCAATGAAATATCCTTTCTTTAAGCTTCTAGCCATGTGTTAACTTCTGACGTGTCGTCGGAGTACAGGGGCCAGTGCGACAGGCCCCCGCGTCTTACTTCTTAGCGTCGTGCCTCCTGCGTACGATGAATTTGTCGGTCCGCTTGTTCTTTCTGGTTCTTTCGCCAAGGGACTTGTTGCCCCAACGGTCGACTGGGCCCTTCTTGCGTCCAACTGGAGATTTTGCTTCGCCACCACCGTGTGGGTGGTCGCGCGGGCTCTTAACGACGCCGCGAACGTGGGGCTTGCGTCCCAATCCGCGAGACTTTCCGGCCTTGCCGAGTTGCTCGTTTTCGTGCTCTGCATTGCCAACTTCGCCGACGGTCGCCCGGCAGTCCGCGTGGACCATTCTCATTTCTGCGCTGGGCATCCTAAGGGTGACATAGTCACCTTCTTTGGCCATGACTTGTGCTGCGCCGCCCGCGCTACGAACCATTTGTCCGCCCCGTTTGGGCTGCAGCTCAATGTTGTGGACTAAAGTTCCGAGGGGTATGTTGCGCAAAGCGAGGCAATTTCCTGGAAGGATGTCCGACTCTGGGCCGCTTGAAATCTTAGTGCCGACCGCTAGGTTTTTTGGAGCCAAGATGTAGCGTTTTTCGCCATCGGCGTATTCCAAGAGACAGATTCTGCACGTGCGGTTCGGATCGTATTCGATCGCGGTGACGGTCGCTTCGATCCCGTCTTTGTCTCGCTTGAAGTCAATGATCCTGTAGCGGCGCTTGTTGCCACCACCCCGGTTGAACATCGTGATCCGACCTGTGTGGTTTCGT
>JAEURO010000011.1 GCA_016788345.1 Chthonomonadaceae bacterium | reverse complement strand
TGGCTCAGACCGGCAAACCGTCACGGCCGATGGGCCAGGGGTACTTGTCGTGAAAGACAGGAACATGGATGGATGGACGGCCCTTATTGACGGAAAGTCGGCTCCGATCAAAGCCGGCATCTGGCGTGAGGTCGAAATTGGACCAGGCCGCCACGAAGTTGCATTTCAATTTGTGCCACCGGGTCTAAAATCAGCCGTGTTGCCGTTCATCATAGGTGTGGCAGGCATGGCAGCCTTGGTCCTACAGACTGCACGAGCGCACCGCAAACGGGGTGGAGCCGAGGTTCCAGACGATCCGACATAATAGGCATTAGTGCCGAACTGCCCGAAGTGTGGCCTGAACAATCCAGAGACAGCCGCCTTTTGCATGCGGTGTGGCAAAGAGATCCATGACCCAGGCGCCCCGTCTATGGGCGACCAGTTTTGCTACAAGCATCCCAAGGTTGCGACGCAGTTGGCCTGCGGCAGGTGCGGACGTCCGGTCTGCACAAAGTGTGTCGTGCTTGGGCCAGCAGGATCGAGGTGTCGCGAGTGTTCTCGGTCAAGCGTGGCCTACCGCCCTGCAGCCTTGCTTTATGGAATCAAACGCGGTTTCCTTGGGCTATTTCGCTCTGGCCCGTGGACCATTTACATTTGGATACTTTTGATCAGCACTGTTTTCGGACTCATTCGAGGATGTTCGACTGCGCCACATTCGCGGCAGGTGCCTCTTGAGAGACCAGATCCGGAGTTGAGGTAGCCCTGCTCTCTCAACGGGAGCTTGCTGGGGCGCCGAACGGCCAGCCATGTTCCTCCATTTCGGCGAGCTCTCGATCGCCTGCCGGATTATCGAGCAGGTTCTCGGCGGTGAGATAATCGGGCATGGGCAGCTTGAGCGATTGGTGAAACACCGTGAAGAACAACTCACGCTCTTCCATCCAAGAAAAGTGTCCAACGCGATCCAGCATATAGACCTTGGCCCGAGGGAAGAATTCGTCTTTCAGCAAGTAAGGCATCGCCGCTCCACAGGGGTCTTGATGGCCCTGGATCATCGTCACAGGAAACTTTGTCCTCCTCAGGGCTCGTAGGTCTTCGGCATAGCCTTTGGTGCCCAAGATGTTCTCCTGCAGAGCCAGGAACACGTGCGGTGCGAACATCCCTACCGGGGCGCGCTTGGCCAAGTTTCGCCCAAACATTGGGTCGTGGAAGTAATAGGGGATCGCAAGCTGGAGCGCACGGTCGGCCTTTTCGGCGTCGGTAATGGCCGGATCCAAGCTGATGTCGATGATCTGCTTTTCAACTTCGTCTGGAATGGATTTGGCTAAGTTCGTTCCAAGGACACGGCCATCAAATCCAAGGCCAGGGACGCTTGCCAAGACCAAATGGTCGACGGCTCCCGGATTGCGAGCGGCATAGACCAAGGCAACGATAACACCCCAACTCTGTCCAAACACGATCCACTTCTTGTGGCCCGTCGCTTTCCGGAGGGCTTCTAAATCGTCAACTGTCGACAAGAGGCTCACCGACCCTTCGAGCGGTTTTTCTGGGTGCTTCATCTGGCTTTGGCCTGTGCCGAGCTGGTCAAACAGGTAGGTTTTGCACGCCTTGCGTGCGCCGAACCCGACTCCCCAGACCGATTGTCCCGAGAACCCTGGCCCACCAGCGATCGCGACCAGCGGCTGGCCCTCTCCGATTACTTGCGCGTGGATACGATAGTCACCTCGGTCAACGGACAGCGATGTTCCAAGAATCATGGTCAGAAGAGCGTGCACGATCATGGTGTGATTGATGAGACGTATTGGTGAGGCTGGCGGTCTCATGCCAGTTGCCAAGCGTCTTGCGTCTCCGTCCGTCTTACTTTATTCGGTGGAGGCAAGTCGGGCAGAAGTCGCCACTGGAGGAATCGATAGACTTGATTGAGCCTTCAGCGTCATTCATGAGACACCCCGGTGTCGGGCAATGCTCAAGTCCAAATGTGTGTCCGACTTCGTGGAGGGCTACCTCGGCGACTCGCTCGCGGAGGGTTTTGGGGCCTGGCTTGTTAAGCCGATAGGTCGAGACTACACAACTCTTGCCTCCTAGGATGCCGAGACCAAACACACCCCAGTCGGCGTGTGGCGGTTTGGCGGTCGAGACGTCCACCATCGTGACGGCCAGAATTTTGTCGCCCACCCTGCTCTTTTGACCGTAGAGGAAGTTCAATATCTGGTCTGCCCTGTACCGTCTCCGTGGCGGGTAATAGGCAGATGCGGGCAGGGGCACCGGCTTGGATATGCGTGCGGTGACATTTATCTTGCTCTCTATCGCCAACTTTGTGGTCTGCAGCAATGATTCTTCGACTTCTCCAAGCGGTTGGATGACGACTTGGGTTCGAACAGGCACGTTCTGTTTCGATTGGGGCGGAGTCGAATTGCAAGTGACAACCACCGGTAGGAGCAGAAGCCAACACACGATCTTGACGGCAGATCTCGGATGACTGCGGGCCACTTCACAAAGTGTTCGGCTGACCACGTCGCGATTTTATCCATGAACCAGATACTTGGAAGGCGCCCGGCCGCCATCCCCCAAACCTTTCTTCATTCGCCGCCGTGCGTCAGCCTGTAAAACGAAAAACGAGAGCCCGGAGACTTGGGTTCAAATCCCGTACAATAGCAGAATGCAAACGACCCCCACCCCCGGCCCCTCCCCCGTGAACGGGAGAGGGGTGATGATGACCAAAACCTGGCGCGAAAAAGTCGGGCTCGCTGAGATGCTCAAAGGCGGAGTCATCATGGACGTCGTCAATGTCGAGCAGGCACGGATCGCCGAGGATGCTGGCGCAGTCTCAGTGATGGCCCTGGAGCGGGTGCCCGCCGACATCCGCCGCGACGGCGGTGTCAGCCGGATGAGCGACCCCGAAATGATCCTGGCCATCAAGGCCGCCGTTTCGATTCCTGTGATGGCCAAGTGCCGTATCGGCCACTTTGCCGAGGCCCAGATTTTGGAGGCCATCGAGGTCGATTTTATCGACGAAAGCGAAGTCCTCACCCCTGCCGATGAAGAAAACCACGTGGACAAGCACGGGTTCACGGTGCCGTTCGTGTGTGGGGCGCGAAACCTCGGGGAAGCATTAAGAAGGTGCGGCGAGGGTGCGGCGATGATCCGCACGAAGGGCGAGGCGGGCACCGGGGACGTAGTCGAGGCCGTCCGCCACATGCGCACGATCATGGCGCAGATCAGGGCCGTGCACTCGGCCCGCGAAGATGAGTTGTTTGTTTTGGCAAAGGAACTCCAGGCCCCGCTTGAGCAAGTTCGGATTGTCAAAGAGACGGGCAAGTTGCCGGTGCCAAACTTCAGCGCGGGCGGCATCGCGACTCCTGCCGACGCCTCGCTCATGATGCAGCTCGGGGCCGAGACGTGTTTTGTCGGATCTGGGATCTTCAAATCCGGCGACCCGGCCCGCCGGGCCAAGGCAATCGTCGAGAGCGTTTTGTTCTACAAGGATCCCAAGAAACTTGCCGAAATCAGCCGCAACCTCGGCGAGCCGATGGTCGGGATCAGCGTTTCGTCATTAGGCGAGAAGGAGCTGATGGCCGGCCGAGGTTGGTGACAAATAAATGCGGACTTAGTTTGGAAACTGTTACTTGCTGTTGATTGGCCGGCATTCGATACCCGTGATCCCGACTGCGAGCGATGCAGACCTAACTTGTCTTTCGATGTCACCGCCCCATTGGTTCGTCAAAGCGAAAGTCTCTCCACCATACCGGACAACCTCGTCGTCTCTCGAAAACGTTCTACGAACCTCTTCTTCTGAGTACTGTGATTTGAGTGCCTCTTCCAATGCCATTCCGCTCAACTCACCCACGACTGTCAGGGCCAGCCGCGGTCGCCCTAATGCTGCAGCAAGATCCTCCCTGGAAGCTCCCCTTAATATCAAGTTCGTGAAAGCAATACGGGCAGCATTTCGCTTGTTTAGATTTGATTCAATGGTAACACCGTCGACAACCACGTCATAACGGGTGTAGTCTTTTCCGCTGCCCCCAGTTGATGGCTGTTGACGAGTTTTTTCATTGAGCTGAAGTTGGTACTCCCTGGCTTCCGGAATCGGGATGATAGTCTGGACGTCAAGCAGTACCCTTCCATCTAATTCGTATGGCCTCAAACGGGTGCATCGAATGTCCAGGCCGGATTGGTTCAACCACAAAACAGACGTCGTCAATTCTTTGCTAAAGTCTGCACTGACCAATTCAATCCGAACCCGACTCCCAAATGTGCCTCGAACCCCGTCAACTAAGTGGTCTTCCAATGTTTGAAGTGCATCTCGTGGGAGGTTTCTTTTGTCAAGGTACTCTTGAAACGACGCTACGACTTGCTCAAATTTCATTGCCGACACCATTGCCGCGTATCGTATCGCTTGCAGGTCCATGTTGCCTCCATCTTCAGTGCGCTTGAGTTCAATTACGACGAGTGACCCATCTGAATCTACAGCCAAAAGATCGATACGTCTCTTGGCTTCTGGCCAAGAACTAAACTCTTCAGACACGACGAGTAAATTGTCTCCCACAATCTCAATTTGATCGCGAATAAGTCTTTGCAAGTCATGTAGCTCACGAACCCCGGACTTTCCAAACGTTGTTTGCCTTACAGGTTCTATTTTATGGTTCTGCAACTCATAAATCGGCACAACGAATTTTAGCACCAGGTGAAAATTGAACAAGATACTATCTCAGCGAAGTAGCAGGCTGCACGGCAAAAGGATCGCCAAAACTGTTTTTTGGCCGAGGTCAGAATGAAACTCCGGCAAACACATGACTGTCCAAAGCTGTCTAGTAATGAGGCTAATCTATTCCGCGCCAGCGCATACTAGCAGTACTAAGGTGCCTGTTTTTATGCGTTATCAGACGACCGGGATTGACATCATCTCTTCAAGCCGCACATAGCTCTTTTCCATGCCGTCGGCCATTCCGCTGGCGAGCATGGCTTCGCGGGTCGCAGCGTCGGGCACAGACATGGTCATCGTCATGACCGTCCCTCCTGTTCCATCTGGCTCGAACGTGCTCACAATGTGATTGTCAGGTGTCTGGTCTGGAAGGAACATCCGTTCGACATGGACGATCCGGCTAAAGGGCTCCAGCTCGATAAACTCGCCGGTCAAATAAAACCCCCAACCATCTGGGTGCGCCCATTCATACCGGATTGAGCCTCCGGGCCGTGCGTCGCACTGGCACACGGGCATCGTGACTCCATCTGGGCCGGTCATCCATCGAGGAATGATGTCGCAGTCGGTGTGCGCCCGGTAAACAAGTTCGGGTCTGGCGGCGAACTTTCGTGTGACCACGAGTTGTGTGTCGCCGACTAATTCTAGTGTGAGGGGTGTGTTCATAGGGATTCCTGGCTCATTTCTGAAAGCACATTGTCCAGTCGGTCGTAACTCGCACTGAGCGCCTTTTTGAACTCCTTGAGCCACTGGTCCAGGGCTTCAAGGGGCTCACTCTGCAGCCGGCAAGGGCGTTTGGAGCCCTCAATCCGGCGCGAAATGAGCCCCGCCTCTTCGAGCACCCGCAAGTGCCTTGAAACTGCCGGTTGGCTCATTGCAAAAGGCTTCGCAAGTTCAAGGACCGTGGCTTCTCCTTCTTTGAGGCGAGACAGTATGGCCCTTCGAGTTGGGTCAGCAAGGGCGGCAAATGTCGTGTCGAGGGTTGGCATGGGCTTTCTTATGTAGCATAGTTATTATATAACTAAATAATTATATAAACGATTTGTTTAGGTAATATGGTCTATATCCACAGGGCGATTGGCTGTAATTTTGGATTGACGGCTGTTGGCCAGGGTTGCCAGAGATTCGAGAAGGGTGACGTTGGCGCAAAGTTGAGCCCAAGGGCCCGTAGGAGAGTTTTCTAGAAGCGTTTGTGAGGCTCCCTCCGACGTAAGTGGGAGCCTCACAAGAGGGGGTCTATCGACTGAGCTTGCCGAGCGAACTCTTGTCCGGATAGGCAGGTTTCTTTATGCTCGGTTTCGGGTTCTTTGAAAGGAGCTTCATCGCTTCTGCGACGGCTCTTTCCAACTGGGCATCTCTTCCTTGTCTCCAAAGGGCAGGATCAAACTCGACGTCGATATCAGGATCGACCCCATAGTTCTCGACTTCCCACTTGCCGTCAGGATTGTAGAACGCGATGTTTGGCGCGGTCACGGATCCGCCGTCAATGAAGGTCGGGAAGTTGAGAATCCCGACGAGCCCACCCCAAGTGCGTTTGCCGACCACTGGTCCGACCTTGGCCTTCTTGAAGTGCCAGGGGAAGTAATCGCCTCCTGAGCCCGCGTACTCATTGATGATCATGACTTTGGGGCCATAAATCTGGCCAAACGGTGAAGGGAAGTCCTTGCCATAGCGGGAAGTCCACATCGACATGAGCGGCCGCTGCAAGTTGTCGACCATGAAGTCGTCCACTTGGCCGCCATGGTTGAACCGCTCGTCCACAATGATCCCCTGCTTCTCCAATTGAGCGTAGAAGTAGCGATTAAAATTTGTCCATCCACCGATGTTCGTGTCTGGAATGTGCATATAACCGAGCTTGCCCCCACTCAGCTTTTCAACGGTGCGCCGGTTGTCTTCACGCCATGCAAGCAGCCGAAGTCCGGCCTCGCTACCAATTGGTACGACGGTGACCTCTCGGGAACCGGTCCCGTCAACGCTCTTCCCGACCTTAATGACAACCTGCTTGCCCGCCTTTGCCTCCAACCGTTGGTGAATGCTTTGGTCCGATCTCAGCTCAACGCCATCAATGGCGAGCAAGTACTCGCCCGCTTTGACATTGACACCTGGCTCAGTCAGCGGCGCACGAAGGCTTGGGTTCCAGTTTTCGCCGCTGTAAACGCGGGCGAACCGGTACCGTCCCTTGTCAAGCTCATAGTCCGCACCAAGCAAGCCGCCCGAAACGCCTTCAACGCCAGGAATATCTCCTCCAGAGATGAACATGTGTCCGACACAAATCTCGCCCAGCATGTCCTCGAAGAGATAGTTCAGATCGGCACGGCTTCGGATGTTCGCGACGAACGGTTCGTATTTCCGCTCCATGGCCGAAAGGTCGATCCCATGGTAGTTTGGTGCATAGAGAAAGTCGCGCTGGACCCGCCAAGCTTCGTGGAACATTTGTTTCCACTCCTGCATGGGTTCAACAATCGAGACCATGCCGCTCGTGTCAATTGCGCCTTGGCCAGGGGCCATCGGAGCGGCGGTGGAGACGATTTGGAACCCAGCCCCATTAAAGAGAAGGGCCTTGTCGCCACCTGGCGTGACAGTGACGCCCAAGTATCCAGAAGTCAATGGGGTTACAGATTTGTCGGCGAATGAGAACTTTGAGAAGGTGGCGCGGGGTTGGCTCACTATGGTGGCAAGCGGCGCGATCTCCGTCAGCAACAAGCTTTCTGCTGGCCCGGCAAAGAGGCCACCGTAATTTTTGGCAGGAATAGGAAGAGCGATGATCCTCTGGTCCAGCCCATCGAGATCGATCCGGAAGTCGTCCTTCTTCTCCTCAGGCTTGGCATCAGTCTTTGGTTTTTCATCGTCACTTTCGGGGGCCAATGGCGACGGCAAGTCATTGCGTAAGACTGCGCAATAGATATTGGACTGCGAGTTGAAATTCCGATAGCTGCTCAGATCCAGCCATGCCGTCGAAGGGCCGCTATTGGTACTTGCGGCAAAGTAGAGGTACTTGCCACTGTTGTCAAAGACGGGGAACTTTGCGTCGCTCAGCCCATCCGTGACCTGAGTCGTCTTTCCAGAATCGAGATTGTAGAGGAAGACCGCGGCAACGTGGCTGTCTAGATCGCGATGATAGGCCACCCACTTACTGTCTTTGGACCAGACACAACTTAGGACATATGTTGGATTTTCGTAGGGGTTTGTGTCGATCAGCGCACTCTTGCCGGTCTTGAGATCCAGGTACCAAAGGTTGTGCCGATTGTCCGTGTAAGCGATTTTCTGGCTGTCGGGCGACCAGTTCGGCGTGTAATAGAAGCAGTTTCCGTCTAGGTTGTAGCTCTTTGAACCACCCTTTCCGACCGCATCGCGGACCACGAGCTTGTACCCGCCGCCCGAATCGCTCAGGTAGGCGATCTTCTGCCCATCCGGCGACCAGGCCGGATCTCGTTCACAAGAGTCGCTCGACTGAGTGAGGTTCCGGGCGTCGCCTTTGCTGGCCGGAACGGTCCAGATGTCGCCACGTGCTGCAAAGATAGCCCTCACACCCGATGGCGAGAGGCCCATAGCCAGCGTAAACTTAGAATTGTCCTTGTACTGGGGCCGGGCTTCGGGAAACTCACCTGAAATTTGGACATCGACCTTTGTCGCCTGGCCAGACTTTATGTCGTAGAGCTTGATTTCGCCAAGCTGTTCGAGTGCGACCACGTCGTTCCAAGCCGTGGCAGACTTCATGTCAAAACCATCGTTCTCCAAGCATTGTGAAACTCTGTTGGTCTTCGTGTCATATGAGAAGAGTGTCACAGGGCCGTTGCGGTCGGAGAGAAAGAATATTTTGTCCCCTACCCACATCGGGTCACTGTCGTTCGAGTTGTCCCTCGGGATTTCTTTGACCTTGGAATCGGCCATGTCGGCGATCCAAATTTTTGTGGTTTGGCCGCCTCGGTAGCGCTTCCATGCGTTCTGCCACTTGAATCCTGGTCCATATGCGATTCGAGAGCCGTCTGCCGAGAACGAAATGTCCAAGCCGGAAGGAAACGGGAGCCTTTCCGGCTGACCGCCTTCTACTGAGACGCTCCAGAGCTGAGGGATGTCGACTGTCGTCGCCGCAGTGCTTGAGTAGACGACCCGCTTGCCATCCGGCGTCCAGCCCGACGCAATGTCGCCTCCAGGGAAATATGTGAGCCTCCTTGGCTCCCCGCCTTCTGCTGGCATCACGTAGACGTCCGAGTTTCCAGAGTACTGGCCAGTGAAAGCGATCCACTTGCCGTCAGGGCTGAAATACGGATTCATCTCGGAGCCAGCCGAAGTCGTCAGGCGATTCGCCTGGCCTCCTGCCCGCGAGACCGACCATAGGTCACCGGCAAAGGAGAAAACTATGGACGATTGGTTGACCGTTGGATGCCGCATCAAGAGCGGGCCATTCAAAAGGGGCAGAGTATCAAGGTGAAGAAGGCCAAGAAACATATCGTGACGATATACGATATTCTTCGCAAAGGGATTCCAAGAGGTCCTAAAGGCATATATCCGGAGTACAGAAGTCTCTTGCCAGGGCGCGGATCTTGACCCGCTCAGCCGCCCGCAGACTTCTTCGGATAAGGGACAAGCAAGATAGGGCGGGAGTAGTGGTCGCCGGGTTTGATGGCCTGACCCGTGATGAGGCCGTTGTTGCTCACGCAGTAGAGGGGCTGGACTGTGCCACTTGACTTAGTTGCAGCAGAAATTTTCCCTGGACGGTTCGCTTATCTTGATGTCCCTGTTTCAGCTTGGCGATCGCAATCAAACCTAACCTCTCGGTTGAAGTGGGAACGTCCGATAAGTTGGACATGATCACTCGCATCATTTTGCTAGTTGTCGTTCTGATGGCAACGACCGTGTCGAAAGCTCAAGATGCGCTGCCAATTCTTTGGCAGAAACTTGCAATGGACAGCTGTACTGCCATAGATGTGTCTCCAGATGGAGATGAGATCGCAATTTCTAGCGATAACGGTGCAATTTGTTTCTTCGACTCAAGAAGCGGAATCTTCCGTCGTTGGCTCCCTGCCCCAAGTTACGTACAGCACATCAAGTACTCACCCAAAGGTACGTTCTTGGCCTTGGCGTTTTGGCAGGCCTACCTAGGGCTTTACGATGCCCATACGGGCGAACTCCTTTGGAGGGTGTACTCTCCTGGACCGAAATCTCAGCCGATAAGTTTCAGCCAAGACTCTTCACTTTTGGGTGGTGGTTCAGTAGGATCCGCTACCGTATGGCGGTCTGCCGATGGGTCTGTGGCCTGGTCCCGTCACGACTCCAAGATTCAAGCTGCGGTGCTGGCGCCAGACGGAAGGCGAATGGTCATAGTTCGCAGTGGAGTTCCACATTGCGTTCAGATTTGGGATATTTCGCTCAATGTCTTACTCGCTGAATTCGGAGGTTTGGCACAAAATACTGCTTCGATATCGATTTCAAATGACGGCCAGCTATTATCTCTTGGTCTTCAAAACCATGGCACCGAAATATGGCAAATAGGGAACCAAACTCTACTTTTCAGGTCACCAAACTCCAATCGGATAAATTGCTCGTTCTCTCCAGATAACAATAGACTTGCCGAGAACACTTACCCTTTCCTCAAGGTTTGGGACTGGCAGGCAAATAGAATCATTGCGACTACACCCGGCGATGGGTCGACCGTCCGCTTCACGCCCGATGGAAACAGCCTCATTTATTCGCATAATTCTGGCAAGAGGTTTGACTTTATGACAAACCAGGTTACGTCTTATGAAGGTGACATTGGAAGTTCATTGGCATTCGAGTTCTCTCGCTCAGGAAACGTGCTAGCGGTATGCGACACCCACACTGGAGACACGTTTCTAATGGATACCGTAACAGGCCAAGAAATATCTCGATTGTCACATGGATGGCCCTTAAGTCCAATCGTAGCATCTCCTACCCAGGACATCTTTGTGATGCGAGGGGTTAGTGTCCACGAGTTCAATATTCGAGACTCGAACACAGGAAATGTGATTTTAAGTCGTAACGTTTCGTTAGGAAACGAATGGGAGTCGTTGCGGGACGTAGCTTTTTCGCCGGATGGAGAAATGGCTATCCTAATGGGCTGGAAGAGTTTGGAAATATGGGACACATCCGACTGGCACTGGGTTGAAAACATTAATCTAAGCCGAACGCCAGAAAAATTTGCCGTGGATCAGACTGGCCGGTTCTTAGCAGTTTCGTGTGACGAAGGTTGGTTAGGGGTTTACGATCTTGCATCGCACCAGCTAGTGTTTGAGTATCGATCTTTCTGGTATCCAGACATTCAGCTGGTAGGTTTTGCACGTGGTGGCTCTTTGTTGGCTATCAGCAAAAATGTCGAAGAGGAAATGCGGTTCTTCCGAACAAAGGACTGGCAGCTTAACCATGTCATTCCATTTGCGTATTCCAGTGATCAGCGACTAAAGCTGGTCCCAGGCACCGACTTGATTGCTACTGAATCAAGTAACAATGATTTTCGCTTTGTTGACATGCAAACTGGGAGAATTGTGGCAACGTATGCCGGATATGGCCAAGGAAATAGACACCTCGCGATGAGTGTAGATGGGAGTCGCTTCGCATTTGTCAGTGGCCCGGTCATGGGAATGTTCCGCAATCCAATGTTCAAGGTGGCCGTTCGCCATTAAGTGAGCAGGGTTGTCAGTGACCGAGAGTGGCTGGGAGAAAACAACGATGTCTGGCAGTGGTTCTTAAGCGAAATGGAGCAATTTGAGCGCGCTCGTTAACAAAAACTGGTTTCAATCGGTACGATGACCACGGCATCGCCCGCGATCCAGATCGAAAAAGCCGGCTGGGCCAGGTACGACTAGGCAGCCGCCAAATGGGCACCAGGCGGCGGGATGGAGATCCATCTTTCCGCCGCCGGCCACACCAAAAATTTTCAGCGAGCAGCCACGAGGTCTTCGACCTTGTGCCACATGCTGAAGTTTGGATTCATGTTTTGGCAGAGGAGGGCCAACCGGCGGGCCTCGGCCGCTTGACCGTTTGCAGAGGCAATCTTTGACGCCCGGTAGAACACGAGGCTGTCTTGGACACCGGTCCGCATGGCTTTCTCCATAGCTTTCGCCGCTTCGCCTGGCTTGTTGTTGCAATAGTACGCCCAAGCCAGTGTTGACCAAGTTTCATAGTTCGTATGCTCTTTTGCCTCTGCCTCCATCATGTCTAGGGCTTCGCGCTTTTTGGTCGTGTGGTCTAGCCAATAGTTGGCAAGAGCGACCTCGTCGCCCCCGATGCCGTGGTCGCGATAAGCTTTTGACGTCGCCTCAACTTTGTCGAACTGCGCCTTTGCGAGGTCGGGTTTGCCCATTTTGAGATAGATCTCACCCAGTTCTTGGACATAAGGGATCGGCGGAACGCCAATGCATGCCTTCGACATCCATTGAGAGGCTTCTTCCAGATTGTTCTTGGCAAAGCAGACTCGGGCCATGCCCGCGCAGGCATGGCGGTAGTCCTTGAGCCTGTTCAGAGAATCCTTGTACTGCTTCTCGGCGACGGCCAGTGCGCCCGTTTTGAAGTACATGTCGCCAAGCATCGTCGAGCACCACGCGGTGTTCTCCGCGAACGGGGCGCCAGCATTGAGGGCTTTCTGCATGACGAGCATCGCGCCTTTCTGGTCGCCGAACACCCATTTCAGCTTTGCTGCCCGGGAATATGAGCTAAGGTCTGGCTTGAGGTCGACCATTTTTTGGGCGTAGTCTGTGGCCTTGTCGTAATCTCCAAGTTCGAAATGCGAATCAGACACAATTCCATAAGCTGAAGGGTCTTGCGGGTGGGTCTTGATCGCCATCTCACCCCAGCTGATCGCTCCTTGAAAATCATGGAAAATCGTTGAGACATAGGCCAGATTACGCATAGCTGCAGCGTCCTTGCCGTCGAGCTCGTGCGCTTTCTTGAAGCTATCTCGGGCGTGGTCATAGTTCGCAAGGTCTCCGTTCTCCCTGCCGAGCTGGGCGAACGCAAGGCCAAGTTCGTTGTAGGCTTTCACCGTGTTCGGGTGTTTGGCAAGGTATTGCTGGCACTTTTGGACGAGAAGTTCAGCTCTGGACTGGCCCGTCACCTTGACTTTCGTTGGATCGCTCCAAGCGACAGATTTCATTGTGTTGTGGCCGCATCCGATCAGAGTTAGTGCGGCAAAAGCGAGAAGTGTTTTTTGCAGTTTCATAGTATTCCTCGTGGCAAAGGGTTTCTAATGGGGGTTTGCGGCGGCCCCGACGAATCGGGGCCGCCACGGTCATTAACGATGGAGGTCAGATGTCGGCCCGCCGAACGGTGTGCCCGTGTACGGGAACACTTGGTTGTACAGGCTGTCGTTGCTGTTCGAGTTGTCACTCACGATCGTGATCGTGTTGTAACTCGGGCCGCTGGCTAAGGCTGTCAGGGCAATATCGACAACGTCGTCGCCTAGCCTTCGACCGTTTGGCCAGCCGGAAGCCACTTGGCCGCCGGTGAACGTGCTCGGAACGGTGTCACCACCAAAGACGCTAAGCCGGTTGAAAGCTTGCGAGCCAGCTAGTGGGACCGGTGGGGTTGTCGCATCAACTTTGATCACGTCTGGAATGAAGAAGTTGACCAAATCGCTTCGATTGTCTTCCTGGAACTGTGTGCCCAAGACCGCGTTAGCAAGGAAAGCCAGCTCTGGCTTGTTCGCGTACTGGCGGAAATAGGTTGTGTCCAGGTTGGGTTGCGTCTGGTTAAAGATATCCTTGTCCTTGAGAGCAACGAGGACTTCGTTGAACAGAGGGTTGCCCATTCGACTCACCTGGGTCCATGGGAGGGCCGATCCGCCAATTCCGTTGCTCCTGATCCTGACCGAAGGTCGATATGTCGCGCCGAAGACGCCGACCACAGGCACGTCGCCTTCATTGAGGAGGTTGCCTAGTGGGATTTGAAGGTTGATCGACTGGACATTGAATCCGCTGAAGCTGTCTTTGCCAGGGTTTCGGATGCCAAGGAAGTCGAAGATTCCAGCGACATCGGCATAGAAACCATCTTCCCTTGTGCCGGCGAAAGTCCGCGTCCCGTCGTTGAGGGTCGTAACTGTTTGCTTGGTGTAGTCGTCAAGTTGGGCAAAACTCGTCGCACCCTCGATCCGATTGCCGTTGGCGTCGTAGTACTTGGGAGTGGTGCGAGGACCGACGTTGACCGGCGGGACGAGGACGCCATCGCCGATGACAGTCGACTGGTTGCCGACGATCTTTGTGATCTTGTAGGTCTGAGTGTAGTTCTGACGAGCGTCATCGACATTGTTGATCGGTCCGGCTTCGGTGCCAAGGCCGTAGCTGAGGATTGTGCCCTTGTTCTTGTAGCGCGAGCTGAACCGGATCTGGTACTTGATGGATGGGAAGCCAGAGAATGAGGGCTGGCCGTTGACCAGAGTGGCTTTGCACACGTTCAGTTCATACATAACGTCGTCGTCGAACCGGTAGTAGATGACGCCGTTGCCCGGGTCTTCCAGCGGATTGGTGTTCATAACAAGGTTGAGGACCTTGACATCGTTGTTGTTTCGGCCAATGAAGGCGTACACGTCGGTGATGTTCGCTGCCGGGTCGAGTAGCATCATCGGTGCGTCTGAGTGGCTTGCGGCCATGGCAGCCGCGCCGAGACTAGCGATCGTGGCCATCGAGATTAACTTTTTCATATTCTTTCCTGTAGCCCCAATTGTTTGGGGGTCAAGACACAGTTTCAAGCTGTCATCTGTCAGGGCTTTTGCAAGTACATGAACATGGAATGAAAGTTCTGTCATGACAAAGCCACACATGGTGGCTAAGGAAAACGGCAAGTGAGCCGACAATCCTACTGGGCCACCAGTGGCCGAGGTGAAAACCTCACTAGGATTGTCAGAGATGCCGGTTCAAAGTATTGAATGCTTGCTCACCCAAGCCCAGATGAAGCGATATCTGGGCGGCGCCGAGTTGCCCGACGAATCGTTGCAGTCCCTTGAACGCCATCTCAAGGCGTGCCCTGACTGTATGGAAGCGGCCAACATGCAACGAGAAGCCCTGGGAGGCGCCCCGGCCGCTCCAGCAACAGCAGTCGTGGCTGCGACAAGCTCCGGACCAGCTTCCAAATTGATGGGGTTTTTCGCCAAGGCAAACCGTCCTTCTCCAGAGACCCTTGGGGGTGCAGCAGGGCAAGACCCATACGCCGACCCTCTGGCCGCCCTAAAGTCGCCAAAAAACCTTGTGCTCTCCCTAAGCTTGGCGTCGGTGCTAGTTCTCATGAGTCTGATCATGCGAAACCCGACCGCGATATTTGGCCCAAAAGCGATGGAGGCAAGCAAACCGAAGGCCGAAGGTCATGAAGCCGAATCCACGATTACCGACGGAGACGGTGCAGAAAAGCGTGGCGAGGAAACTGGGGCCCATGGAAAATCCGAGTCAAAGGCACCTGGCCACGAAGAGTCACACAAGTCGACTGAACAGCCAAAACTAACAGAGTCTAAACATGAAGAAACCAGTTCACACAAAGTGCAGGAGCCGCATACGAAAGTCGCGGCTTCGGCACCGCATCAGAAGCCGGTCGTAAAGGACAGCACCCCGCCCGAGAAAGCCATTTCGACGCACTCAACTGACCAGGCTTCCACCTCATCCCGTATCATCGTGGCCGAGTCGGGACATGCCACAAAACCCGCAACAAAACCTAAGGCGACAAACCCGCCGCGCTCTTCAAAAAAGCCTGCGCCGATTCGTCATAAGGCTCCCGCGAAGCGTGCCCCGCGACGGACGGTCAAACGCGTGTCCAAGGCAACCAGGCCACATACGACCCCTCAAAACAAAGTCAAAGTCTACGCTCCAGACTCACACTAAGGAACAGAAATGAAACTCTCCCTCATACTCGCAGCAGTCCTCTTTTCGAGCTTCGGTTGGTCGCAAGAAGATCCAGCGGGCTCATCAAAAGACGACCTCCATGTCTCACAAGCTTCTGGTGAAGTGAGCATAACTTCCCGGGGCAATGATGTGCGGACGGTCTTGTTCGACCTTTTCACACAAGCAAAGAAGAACTTTGTGCTGGAACCTAACATCCACTTTGCTCTCTACTTGGCGCTCACGGGTGTGGAATTTGACGAGGCTCTAGCGGTCGTGTGCTCCACAGCGGATCTCAAGTACGAGCTCAATAACGGGATTTACTTTATCTCGAAGCTGCCGGAAAGGGCTGTGGGTAGTGCAAAACCGATCGAGACGCCAGTTGCGCCGAAGCCTTTGGGAAAGCTGGCTGACCGAGACTTGGCCAAGAGGGTCACAACAAAGCTGAGTAAAGCCGACATCAGGGCTGTCTTTGCTGAACTTCAGGCTCAAACAGGAGTTGAAATCACTGTCGATAAGGGTGTTCCGAACTTCAGAGTCGACGCCTATCTCGTTTCGACTTCGCTCAAATATGCCCTGGACGTGGTGACGAAAGCCGCCGGGATCGAGTATGTGCGTACGGACAACAGGACGATCTTGATCCAGAAAAAGCGATCGACCAATTAGGAAAAAAAGTACAGATTCGCGGCCATCTCGGCCGCTAGGTTCAAGAATGTGGCCCGGCTCCCCAACGGGGTGTCCGGGCCTGTTGACTTGGGCAGCCTTGTCTGGCTATGCTGGGAGTGGCGCAAGAGCTTGTGGAGGTTCACCTGCGCCAGGGCACAATGACACCAAGAACGGTATCACAATTTGCTTGGGGGCTACTGGCGTTCTGTCTGACCGTCTTAGTGTTCGGTGCCTTTGTCAGAGCTTCTTTCTCGGGTGACGGTTGTGGCGCGTATTGGCCGACCTGTGGCGAGGGGCTGATCCCGACCTTAGATTCAAAACCTAAAGCAGTCGAGTTCACTCATCGTGCGATGGGTGCCTTGCAAGTCCTCGGATGTGTATTGCTTTTCGTTCTAAGCCGAAAGGTGTTCGGAAAAGTTTCGCCGGTCACCAAGGCGGCATTGATCGCACTGGGGACGGCAGTAGTGTCGGCCATTATCGGCGCAATCTTAGTGCTGGCTCAATGGGTGACGACTGACAAGTCCGCAGGCAGGGCCGTCACGATGCCCATCCACCTGGTCAACAACTATATTCTGGTAGCGAGCTTGGTCTGTGCTGGGTATTGGGCCGGAGGCGGGAAGTACCGGGCGTTGCGGCACCAAAAGCAAATGGCAAGCTCCTTCGCATGGGCGTTTGGATCCCTCTTCGTTTTAGGAGCGACGGGGGCCTTCTCTGCTATGGGCAAGACCGCGTTTCAGCACGAACTGGCCCCCTTGAAAACTTTTGCAGAGCGAATGTGGCTTCATGTAGGCCCAGAAGCGAACCCAATTTTGAGGGGAGGCGTCATCCATCCTTTGATCGCCACTTCGGTCGGATTGTTGCTGTTTTACGTTTGCGCTTCGATCTCAAAGCACCGGCCATCGCCTGAGGTCAAAAATTGGGCGAAGTGGACCATGGGGACTTACGCTGGCCAGATGGTCTTAGGCCTTGTGAACCTCTTTCTCAGCGCGCCGATCCCCATGCAACTGTCTCATCTTGCCTTGGCCATCGCCAACTTTACATTTCTGGTGCTTTTGGGTGTGACAGCCCTGGGAGTGGACGAGGCGGTTGAGGAAGCCAGGCCTCTAGAAGAGGCGAAGGTCGAAGAGAATGAACTGGTTGGAGTGGCACGGCAGGACGAAAACTTTGGCAGGGCCACCTGGCGCGACTATGTCGCTTTGACCAAGCCGAGAGTCATCAGTCTCCTATTGTTCACAACTGTGCTGGCAATGTTTGTGGCTCACCACGGGGCGCCGCCACTTTGGCTCATCTTGTGCGTCTGCATTGGCGGCTATGCCGCGGCCGGGGCGGCCAACACGTTTAACATGGTGGCTGAACGAGACCTGGACAACGCAATGGAGCGGACGTCGCACCGCCCCACGGTCACAAACAAAGTCAGCAAGCGGTCGGCCCTCCAGTTTGCTTGGGCCCTGTCAGTGGGATCGTTCGCACTTCTCTGGCTTTCTGCCAACTTCTTGAGCGCGACTCTGGCTCTCTGTGGGCTGCTGTGCTATGTCTTCGTCTATACGCTTTGGCTTAAGCGGCGCACATGGCACAACATCGTCATTGGTGGCGCCGCCGGAGCCTTTCCACCGCTTGTCGGATATGCGGCCGTGACAGGAGGGCTGAGTCCGATGGCGTGGTTCTTGTTTGCCCTCGTGTTCCTGTGGACACCGGTGCACTTCTGGGCGCTGGCGATCCTGATAAAAGACGACTATGCAAAAGCAGGCGTGCCGATGTTGCCCGTAGTGAAAGGTGACCGGGTCACCGTGAACCAGATTGGTCTCTACACGATTCTCACTTCACTGGTCTGCGTGCTCCCGTTCTTTCAGAGCGGTGCAGGGCCAATCTATCTTGTCGGTTCCACCGCGCTGAATCTTGGCTTGATCGTTCAAACTGCGCGCCTCTGGAGGACGGTGGACCGTCCTCATGCGAAAGCATTGTTCAAATATTCGATGGTCTACTTGGCCCTGTTCTTTATCGTTGTGGCCCTAGATCAAGCGAGGTATGTATGAGTTTGGGTATGACTACATTTGACCCTGCACGGAGTGGGGGAAAGGCGGACTAGGATGGCACAAATCTTCAAGCCGGCAATGAACACGATCTGCACGCTTAGCTTGCTTGGCGGCGCGGTCGCACCATTCGGAATACTTTTCGTCGGGTCTCGTATAACGCGATCGCCCCACAACACGAAAGTCGACAATCCGTTGGACCAACCGATTCCGTTCAGCCATAAGCACCACGCAATTGAATTGGCAATCGACTGTAGGTTCTGCCACACAGGTGTCGAGAAAAACGCGACTGCCGGCGTTCCGACGACCGAGGTCTGTATGACCTGCCATAGCCAGGTCTGGACGAACAGCCCGAACCTCGAAGCCATCCGGCAAGGGTGGGAAACAAACACCCCGATCCAGTGGAACAAAGTAAACACTGTCCCAGACTTTGTATACTTTGACCACTCCATCCATATCGCTAAGGGTGTCAATTGTAACAACTGCCACGGTCCAGTCAACAAGATGCCCATCACCTGGAAGGGTAGGGACTTTAGGATGATGTGGTGTGTGGAATGCCACGAGAACCCACAGAAGTTCCTTTACAAGGACGATTCGCATCCAGGTCAATCGCCGAGGGCACAAGTCTTTAATTTTTACAAAAAGCTCGCGACCGGGGCCAAGCTGACCCCTGAAGAGCATGAGCTTGCCATGGGAGAAGTGCAGAAAATCCCTGACGACAAAGTTCACGAAGGATATCAGAACATGAAGGATCGGAAAGTCAACGTCAACCAACTCAAGGATTGCTGGGTGTGCCACCGTTGAGCAAAGACTTCATCTACGTCAAATCGCGTGAGCAACTTGAAACGCCAGAAGCGTTCGACGGTATCAAGGGCGATGAGTTTCCGGAACGGTCGTCTCTCCTGGACATTGACAGGCGCGACCTGCTGAAGTTCATCGGCGGCTCAGTGGCCCTGGCAGGACTGGCATCCGGCTGTAGATATCTGCCGCAACAAAAAATCGTCCCGTTCGTTCAGGCTCCCGAGGACCGATTGCCGGGCCAGACGGAATACTATGCCTCAGCGTGCTCGCGGGGTGGGTACGCGCGAGGGGTTCTCGTCAAGCAGTTTGAGGGCCGTCCGATCAAGATCGAAGGCAATCCCAACCATCCGTCGAGCCTAGGGGCTACGGACGCCATGACCCAAGCCGAGCTCGCGACCATGTTCGACCCAGACAGGAGTCAAAACGTGGTCAATCATGGCGACGTGGCCACTTGGGAAGAGTTTCTAAAGACGTTCCGAGCGGCTGTCTCGCAGTCACACAACGGAGCGGGAGTAGCGATCCTGTCAGAGAATGTGGGTTCGCCGACTCTGGCATCGCAGATCAGGACATTCTTGGCACAAAACCCCGCCGCGCGTTGGTACCAATACGAGCCTGTCAACCAAGACAACGCCCTGGACGGGTCAGTCATGGCGTTTGGTCAACCAGTAGAGACGGTGTACGACTTCGAGAACGCCGATGTGGTCGTAAGCCTAGACGCTGACTTCTTCCAATCTGGGCCAGGCAACGTCCGCTATATGCGCGACACCATGAAACGCCGTGATGTCGACGCCACCAAAGGGCAAATGAACCGGATCTATGCCTTCGAAAGCTGTCCAACTTTAGTGGGAGCCTCGGCGGATCACCGGTTCCGGGTCAAGCCATCGGAAGTTTTCGTGGTCGCACAAGCTCTGGCTTCGCTGGTGGGAGTCCAAGGTGCGCAGTCTTCTGCACCCGGTTCGGTTGCGCCTCAAGTCCTCCAGGCCGTAGCCAACGATCTCAAGAGCAGAGGCGGGCGGGCCGTCGTCATAGCCGGGCCCCACCAAAGCCCTTCAGTCCACGCCTTAGCCCATGCCATCAACTCGGCCATCGGCGCGGTAGGCAAGACAGTCACATATACCGAGCCAGTCCTCGAAAAACCGGTCAACAATGGAGCCGACCTCAAGTCGTTGACTACGGCTATGAGAGCAGGCCAAGTTCAAGCTTTGCTCATCCTTGAGGGCAACCCGGTTTGGGACGCTCCTGCCGACCTTGGCTTTGCTGAGGCTCTTAAAAAGGTTGGATTGTCGGCTTGTGTCTCGCTCTATGTGAATGAGACCGCCCAGGCATGCGCCTGGCACTTGCCGTTGTCCCACTGGCTCGAAGCCTGGGGCGATTTGCGTGGCCATGATGGCACTGTCAGTGTTGTCCAGCCCTTGATCAATCCCTTGTTCGAAACAATGTCGTGTCTAGAGGTGATGGTCAGGTTGAACGGGAGTATCCAGGATGGCCGAGACGTCGTCGCAGAGAGGTGGAAACGAGAGGCGCAGGGTGACCCAGCTGACTGGTGGACGAAGTGCCTGGCAGAAGGAACCATCCCAGGCACGACCTCGGCTCCACTTTCTGTCGGACTGGTTCCAAACCTTTCGATGGCCCTGAACCCCACCAAACCAGGAGACCTGGAATTGGTCGTTCTCCCAGACCCAACAATTTATGACGGGCGCTACGCGAACTTGGGATGGATGCAAGAGTTGCCGAAGCCGCTCTCGCATTTGACGTGGGACAACACGTTCCAAATGAGCCCCGCTACGGCGAAAAAGCTCGGTGTCGGGCAACAGGACAAGATGCTTGGTGTCCAGTTCTATGGTGACTGGAGCATCATCAAAGTTTCTGCCGGTGGAGCCACGGTCGAAGGTCCAATATTTGTCCAACCAGGTATGGCCGACGACACGATCGTAGTCCATACAGGTTACGGGCGGACGGCCGAAACACTATCGGTCGCCAAGACAAGTGACCCGATCCGGGTCGGTGGCGGGTTCAACGCCTACCCGCTGAGGACTTCCGACAATCCGTGGATCGTGACGGGCGTCTCAGTCGAAAAGACGGGCAAGAACTATAAGCTCGCTAACACGCAGTTCCACAACTTGCTAGATGTAACCGAAATCGACAGCAAGAGGGACATCATCCGAGAAACGACTCTTGATGAACTAAAGAAGCATCCTGATGTCCTGGAGCACCCGACAACCGAAACGGTCGAAAAAGCAGGTGAAGAGGAGTCTATGAGCCTTTTCAAGCCGCCGGCAGAGTTCTATTCCGACGAGCAATACCAGTGGGCCATGACCATTGACCTTAACTTGTGCACAGGGTGTAGTGCCTGTGTGACTGCTTGCCAGGCAGAGAACAATATCCCGACGGTCGGCAAGGAACAGACCCTCAGGCACAGAATGTTGCACTGGATCAGGATCGACCGGTACTACCGTGCCGAAGCCAAGCAGGCATTTGACGAAAATGACCCAGTAGTTACTTTCCAGCCTGTCACCTGCATGCACTGCGAAATGGCCCCATGTGAGCCAGTCTGTCCTGTTGCTGCCACGACCCACAGCCATGAAGGGCTCAACCAAATGGTTTACAACCGATGCGTGGGAACCAGGTATTGCAGCAATAACTGTCCCTACAAAGTGCGTCGGTTCAACTACTTGCACTACACACGAAAAGTGGAGGACGTGCCGATACTCAAGCTTCTCCAGAACCCAGACGTCACAGTCCGAGGGAGAGGTGTCATGGAGAAGTGCACTTACTGTGTCCAGCGCATCAACCACGCGAGGATCAACGCGAAAAAGGACGAGCGTGAAATCAAGGACGGCGAGGTTGTCACAGCGTGCCAACAAGCGTGTCCAAGCGGAGCCATAGTCTTTGGAGACAAACGAAGGCCCGCCAACGCGGTGTCCAAGAAGATTGCGTCCAAGAGGAACTATGTCTTGCTTAAGAACCTGAACACAGTCCCTAGGACGACTTATCTTGGCAAAGTCCGGAACCCCAACCCAGAGGTGCAAGCATGAGCCTGAAAGACATGAACAAAGAGAAGCTCGTCACGGGCGATTGGGACTATGCTGGCATGGACAGCCAGATCGGAGGGGTTGTCCTCGATCCGGCCCGGCACATGGAAGCCAAAGTGCCCCCGTTCCTGGCTAAGTTTATGCCCGAGAGCGTCCGCAGCCCATGGTGGGTGATGTTCGGCATTGGGTTCGTGTTTGTCAACGTCCTGTTGCTGTCCATCACGATCTTGGTTCTGACCGGGATAGGCGTTTGGGGGAACAACCAACCTGCCGGTTGGGGATTCGACATCATCAACTTCGTGTGGTGGATCGGCATTGGTCACGCCGGAACCCTCATCTCGGCTGTCCTGCTCTTGTTACGGCAGCAATGGCGTAACTCGATCAACCGGTTTGCGGAGGCTATGACAATCTTCGCCGTCATGTGCGCAGGCATGTACCCGCTCTTGCACACCGGCCGGCCATGGGTCGCCTATTGGCTCATGCCCTATCCCAACGTGCTTGGTCTCTGGCCGCAGTTCCGGTCGCCTCTCGTTTGGGACGTTTTCGCGGTCACAACGTACATGACCGTGTCGATCCTGTTCTGGTATGTAGGGCTCGTCCCTGATCTTGCGACCCTGCGCGACCGGGCGACCAACAAATTTGCCCGAGTGGCTTATGGAATGGCAGCACTGGGTTGGAACGGAGGATCGCGAGCCTGGCACCGCTACAACCACGCCTCCATTATGCTGGCAGGCTTATCGACGCCACTCGTGCTATCGGTCCACTCGATCGTGTCCTTCGACTTTGCGATGTCGATCGTGCCAGGTTGGAACACCACGATATTCCCGCCGTACTTTGTCGCTGGCGCGGTCTTTGCTGGATTCGCCATGGTCATTGCGTTGGCGATTCCGATCAGAAAATGGTACAGGCTCGAAGACTTTATCACTATGAAGCACTTCGATTGGATGGCCAAGGTGATGCTTGCCACCGGTCTGATCGTGGCTTACGGCTATGCCATGGAGGTTTTCTATGCCTGGTATAGCGGTCAGCCAGCAGAACTGGCGCTGCTCTATAACCGGGGCAATTTGGCGAACACACCCTATTCTTGGGCATTCTATGCCTTGATCTTGTTCAATATTGCGATCCCAGCGTTTTTGTGGTCGCCAAAAGTCAGGCAAAACTTGAAAGCGCTCTTCTGGATCAGCATGTCGATCAGTGTCGGAATGTGGTTCGAACGCTATGTGATCATTCCGCTATCGCTAACAAGGGACTATTTGCCATCGAGCTATGGTTATTACACCCCGACCATCGTCGATTTTGGGATGTTCGCCGGAACTATCGGCTTCTTCATCTTTATGATGTTCCTCTTCATTCGATACCTGCCCATGATCAACATTTTTGAAATGAAAGAACTGTGGCACCACATGTCGCACCATGACCATAAGGAGCACGAAACCGTGGGCGGAGGGAAACACTGATGAGCTCACCTTGGTACCCAGACGCCCGGCCCTACGGGGTAGTCGGGTCGTTCTTGACTCCAGAGGACTTGTTGCGCGCGACCCAGAGGGCCTCTGACGCCGGCTACCGGAAGATGGAGGCTTACTCGCCAATACCGGTTGAAGGCATCACCCAGGCGATGAAGTGGGACGACAACTTGCTGGGATGGATAACCTTCTTTGGGGGTCTAGCAGGAGCGTGCACGGGTGTTTTGCTTGAGGTGTGGACGTCGACTCAAGCCTATGCCCACAACGTTGGCGGCAAGCCGCTGATTTCTTGGCCCATGTTTTTCCCGGTCCTTTATGAATGCACGATCCTGTTTGCAGCATTTGGGGCCACATTCGGTATGTTCGCCTTGAACGGGCTGCCAAAACCCCACCAACCGATCTTCAATGCCGCCTCGTTCGCTCGAGCGTCACAAGATAGGTTCATTCTCTGTATAGAGGCAGAGGATCCGAACTACGAAGAGAAGGCCGTGGTGCAATTCCTAGAGGGATTGGGGGCACAAGACATCGAATCAGTCATGACAACGGAGGGTTACTGACAATGACACAGCGCACGTTCACACTGTCGATGAAACTGGCCGCTTCGATCTTTGCGGTCTTCCCACTGGTTGGTTGCCACCAAGACATGTGGAGCCAGCCTTATGCGAAGCCCCAGAGCAAGAGCGACACGTTGTTCGCAGACGGGTCAAACAGCCGTGGAGTTGTCGCTGGGACGGTGGCCTTTGGCAAGGCAAAAACCGATCGTGAGTTTTATTCAGGGTTCACCCGACAAGGAAGGCTGGTCAAAGAGTTTCCCG
>JAEURO010000119.1 GCA_016788345.1 Chthonomonadaceae bacterium | reverse complement strand
CGATCAAGACCAAGCTGTCTTATGCTGACTAGGTTGGTACCGACAAGGAAATTGTCCATCCACACTGTGAGTTGTGGCGAAGGTTTGATCGCAGGGGTTCTTCTGCTTGCCAAATAGACTCTCGGATAGCGTGGATCCACCGAGACGCATAAGGCGTGCTGGCCTCGGCCATAGAACACGAGAACGACCGTCGATTGATCAGTTTGGTGCACGGCTTCAAGCCTAGAGCCAACAATGATTTGCGACTCTAGGGTTACTGCTGCCAAACAAAGACTGTCGAATGGGATGCGCATCAGTGCAAAATGTGCCGTGCCGAAGGTTGTGCGTTTCTATCGCCTGTACAGCTACGCCGTGATCCTGTTCAATCTGACTTTACTCGGTATTGCAATTTGGTTCTTGTCGTTCCACACGACTCTAGCCAATGAACTAGTTCCGGCTTGGTTGATCCTTACTGTCGGTTTCGTGACCGCTCCGCTCTCTCTTGCCCTCCTCGTGTTCTCATTGTGGGCCCTGCGGATCGGTGTAGGTGGAAAAGCATGGACTTGGCACCTTACTAACATTTCGCTCGGGCTCGGAACGATCATACTCGTGCCCATTGCTCTGCCTCTATTCTTCCTTTGGTTCCGAGACGACGTGAAGCAGTATTACGGACACGTGCGCCCACCTCACTTGTGAATGTACTTTTCAGGAGACTTTTTGAACTCTTCTGGACAAGTTCCACAGCAAAAATAGTATCGGACTCCTTTGTGGTCTTGAAACCCAACTGAGAGGTCGGGGCGGGCTATTGCGTTTCCCATCACAGGACATGCGACCTTACCGTCCTTGTTTCGATAGATGTCGAGATTCTTGGGGAACGGGTCTGACTTTGGAGCCGAGTTTATGGGTGCAGTCACGTCCTCTTGCGTCACGATGGAGGGTTTTGGTGGCTCAACTGGGCCGCACCCGATCAGGGTCCAAAAGATAGCAGGTATGAGCAGACGGTTCATGGGATGATTGTGGACGAATCTGGATTTTCCGCCCAGTCGTAATACCTTTCTCCCTTTTCCCGGCGACGAGGGGCACAACGGCACTCTGGAGAGCATGACCGCCTTGTCTCCGCCTCACACGTCGGACAGAGGATCAACCTCTTGTTGCATTCGACATTCGCACAGTTAACATAGTTGGTCGTGGAGGTGCCGCACGACTCACAACGAGAGACGGGCTCTGCCTGGTCTCCAACTGGCGTCACCACACGCTCGTCAAAGACTACATTGACTCCAGCGAACCCTCTTCCACGTTCCACTGGGTCTTGACCGAATTTGACAATCCCTCCATCCAGTTGGTAAACGTTTTCGAATCCGTTTTGGAGCATCCACGCGGTGAGCTTTTCACACCTGATACCGCCGGTGCAGTAAGTCAAAATCTTTCGACCCTCGAACATGGCCCTGTTCTCTATGAGCCATCTTGGGAAGTCTCGAAAGTGGTCTAAGGGAGGCCGAACGGCCCCAATAAAGTGGCCGAGGTCGCTTTCATACTTGTTCCGTCCATCCAAGAGGATAGTGTCGGGTTCAGACATCGAACTTTGCCATTGGGCTGGAGAGAGGCGCGGCGCGGTCCGGTCCTCGACTCGTCCAACGATCGGGTGGGCCAGGGTCACGATCTCTTGTCGGACTTTAACTTTCAGGGACTTAAACGCATGGCGCTCAGCAGGTTCTGACTTGAACGCAACATCAGGAAAGTGCCGCGCCAAGTTCGATTGATAGGCTTCGCAATCTGAAACCAGCCCGCTTATTGTTCCGTTGATTCCTTCAGGTGCAACGATGATCCTGCCGCGCAAGCTGTGGGACACACAAATGGCTGTCTCACTTTCGGCCAACTTGACCGGGTCTTCGACTTCTGCAAAGCAATAGTAGAGCAGGACATTGTAAGGATAGGCACGACCAGAAACAGATCCAGCCGCCAGTCCTCGATCTGCCCTGTCAGGCGTTTCAACTGGCGGCTGGGGCATATTCGCTTGTCTCTGAGTTACTTCTTGCCCTTGGCGGTCGAAATCTCGCTGTAGACCTGTTCGGGCCCGCCATATCCGACGAACTCGTGTGCGACCGATCCATCCCCACGGATGAACTTCACCGTTGGCATGGCAGTGATCCCGTACTTTTTCGCTACATCTGTCTGGACGTCCACATCGACCTTGACCAAGATAAAGTCTTTTGTGACTTCTTTGAATTTATCTGAATGGAAAACTTCGGCGTCCATCATCTTGCAAGGCCCACACCACGAAGCCATGAAGTCGACCATGAGCATTTTCCCTTCGGCCTTGGCTTGCTCGAGAGCGGCCCAGAAATCCGTCGTGAACACTCCAGGAGTATGGGACGAGTACTGGACTTCTTGTGCGTTTGCAGGCGGCGTGAACGCAAAAAGGCTCGCGTCTGCTTGTGTCGAGGATTCGTTGACCATCATGACGAGAGTCTCTTCACCAGCCGAGGACTTCGAAGCCATGACGGCTTGCTGGAGCACATTCTCGCTGTCGATCAACAATGTTATGGTCGACTCGCCCTTTGGATCGGCCGTTACGTTGACAACGTTCAAGACCTTGCCTTTTTTCTCCTTGGTCCCTGCGTCTTTACTAGCCGAATAGTTCTTGACAGCAGCAGGATTGAAGAACGGCTTCCACAAAGAGAACTCTTGGGCGGAAAAGAGGGTCATGAGCCCCTTTTCATCCTGCTTCTTCTTGAAATATGTGTTTTTGCCTTTGTCAAAAACAAAGATTGTCGATCCGTCGGCAACTGTAATCGATTCGGCTGATTCAATCCTCAATTGATTTGGTTTTGCAAAGGAAACTGAGTAGTCAGAGCTAGCGCCTCCGACCTGCTGGATCGTATATTTGGCTGAAAAAGTCTGGGCCTGTCCAAGTTTGTCAGCAAAGGCTTGGAGTTTTGGCGAAACGTCGCCGCTGATCCCTGCGACCGAAAACATGGCCGCCGTCAACATTAGTCCTGCGATGAGATTTTTACTTTTCATGGGGCTCCCTAAGTAGTTGGAGGCACTCTAATTGTATCCGGGAATTCAGGGGTAAAACACCTTTGGATGCGAGAATGGGCTCCACTTGTTTCAATTATTGCGCTTTTCTGCTTGTTTTGCGTCCTTTTTAACCTTTCGACCCCCTACCGTACAGCTGGTCGGTTGGTCCATCAAAGGGCGGAGTCCCGGGATATTGGTGCCCCTGACGAACGCCAGCACGCCAACTACGTTCGCTTCGTAGCAGAAAGACATAGCTTTCCCGTCCTGCGTCCTGGCGACCCGGACCTATATGAAAACTATCAAGCACACCAGCCTCCGGCTTACTACATCCTTGCTGCAGTCTGGTCGGGTGGCCGCGTTGAGTCTGCTGGCGACGGATTCTGGCTTCGTACTCTGAACACATTCATCGGAGTTCTGACTTTGCTGGGCCTGTTCTTTGGTGCACTTTGGGTCTTTTGTGACCGGACTTTGGCGGCTGTGGCCACTTCTCTGGGTTTGGCCCCCATGTCTATCGCTCTCCATTCGGCTGTCAGCAATGATCCCCTTCTCATTTGTCTGTGCACTTGGGTTATGGCATGGCTCGGCAGAGTGTTGAAAGATGGCTGGACGGGTAAATCGGCAGTCGCAGTCGGAGTCCTAGCTGGCGCAGCACTCTTGACAAAGACAACAGCGGTCACTCTTATGCCTTGCATTATCGGTGTCGCCCTTGTCCGTGGAAAGGCTCAGCGGATACAGTCATTGATCGCTTTCTCATTGCCATTGATCCTTGTCTTACCCTGGTGGTTGAGGAACATTAGCCTTTATGGCGACCCGCTCGCAGCGAAAGTATTTTTAGCCGCGTTTACTGGATCACCTCAAGCGTCCATGTTCATCGAAGAGTTTGGACCAGTGGCCTATTGGTCTCAGTTCGTTGCGTGGTGGACGGCTAGGAGCGCAATCGGTGTGTTCGGATACATGGATATATTCATGTTTGAGACTTTAAGTATGGAGAAATCGAATTCTCTCTACGTTGCCATTCTGTTCATCATGTCGCTACCTTTATGCGCGGGACTAGTACAAATCGTTAGGAGGCGAAGTGAGTTGAAGTGGCCGGGGACACTATGGGCCCTGTTCAGCGTCATGGTCACCGTGCTCTTTGTCCGGTTCAACATGCAGTACTTTCAAGGACAGGCTCGATACCTGTATCCGGCACTGGCTCCTGTCTCGTGGACCGTTGCCTTGGGCGCCATGGCCTTACTCAAGTCCAAACCTGGTTGGGCATTTGCCTGTCTGCTTCTCATCTTGACCACCTTGGATTGTGCTGCGTGGGTTCAACTTGGCCCTGCCTTTGGGTTAAGGACCCCTTACCAATAGACATGGTGAATCTTTGGGGCTGAAGTCGCGTCTGTAACCCACGGGTGCCAAGGCGCGTCCAAAGGTGTGGTGGTGTCTAGACTTCTTGACCCGGCTCTGTTAACGACTGCTACAGGTGAGCAGTGGTTAGTGGATCGGGCGGTCAAAGGGGACGAAGAAGCATTTCGAACGCTCTATGAAACCTACTACAACAAGACCTTCGCGATTTGCAAAGGGATCTTGCTCAATTCAGAGGAAGCCGAGGACATCGTGCAAGAAGTGTTCTTGCTCGCACACAAGAATTTGCGAAGGTTTGACAGAAGGGCAAAGTTTAGTACTTGGCTCTTCCGCATTGCAGTAAACCGAAGCATTCAGGAATCTAGAAAGAGCAAGTATAAAGCGCAAACTTACACACTTACCGACGAAGTCACGGACACTGTTGCTGGGCCCGAAGAGCCTTCTACAGTCGACCCTGCGATTGAATCTGCGATGTCAAGACTTCACGAGGCCGACAGGGCAGTCTTGACGTTGTTTTACTGGGATGAGCTCAGCCTCGAAGACATAGGTGCGACCCTTGGATGTTCGTCGAACGCGGCCAAGACTCGGCTATTCAGGGCAAGAGAGCGGTTTCGCGAAGCCTACGAAGGAGCCCTATCGTGAGTGGCATCTCGAGCCAAATTGATGAGACGATGTGGTCGGTAGTTGAGTTGGACGACCCACGTGCCCTGGACGAGTTTGCCGCTCGATATCCAGCTTATCGCGATGAACTTGCTAAACGGCTCAAGCTTGTCCGGGGAATGAAATCAGCCATTCCACATCGCCCTGTACCACGGTTCCATGTTCCGACCAGAGGGGCGCGTCCAGCTCTGAGGCGGCCCATCCTTGTTGGGTCATTGGCGTTGGGTCTCGCCCTCGTAAGTTTTGCCATGGTGTCGAACTACATGCGCCGTGAGCAATCCCCGCCTGCCCCACCCTCAACCGTGAATCAGTTGCCGAAAAGCCCGAGTCTCGAACCACATCAGCGAAAGGAAGTGGCTCCGCAGACCTTGCCGACGGGAGATGGCCAGGCAAACGTTACAAAAGACCCGGATCCTCCAACGAACTTGGACAGGCACGTGACGGTCGATGTGAAGTCCGCGGGACTAAGAGGTGTGATCGGTCAGATCGCGTCGCAGGCTGCGTTGTCAGTCGAGTTTGCCCCGGGATTTGAAGACCAGCTTGTGCGTGCCACGTATATTGGGGTGCCTGCGAAGGACGCATTGGCCGATCTTGGTCAGAATTTTGGCTTTACGGCACTTGCTCAAGGCGAAAGGAAAGTCTTAATCGTGCCAGCGCTTGACCCGGGAAGACCTGTCACCACACCACCGTCCGGATCTTTTTCGGAGCCGTCGCCGGTCAAGAGCCCAGTAATAGATCCAGGCTTTAGCCCCAAAGAAGGGAATAATTAGGATTTTCTTGTAATTTCAGAAATAAGAGAATCATAATGATCAGGAAGGATCATAGACATGGCCCGGCGAGCATTCACTCTTATCGAACTCTTAGTCGTCATCGCGATCATCGCGATTTTGGCGGCAATTCTTTTCCCCGTCTTTGCCAAGGCTAAGGAGGCGGCCAAGGTAACCAGCTGCTTGACTCAAATGAAGCAGCTTGGAATCGCCGTTGAAACTTATAACTCGGACCACGACGATACTTTGCCTCCGTCAACAATGAGGTCTGTGAACACGTCAGACATACCGACGATCTGGACGGAGCGTCTCCAGCCTTATGTCAAGAACAAGAACATTTTTGTAGCGACAGGTAGTGACGCTGGCTATGCCACGGATTGGAACACTCGGCGTGTCCAATCCATCGGCTATTCGGACGCAACAGGATTCGACCCTAACAGCACGGCCCAACCAGGGAATGCACCGGCAGGAACCGAAGGGTTCACCACTTGCTGGGTCTCGACACAGTTTGATGAGAATGCCAAGGTCGGCCTTTTCGCAGTTACTCCCAATGGACCAGCGGGAGACGTCACGAGCAAACATCGAGGCTATGTCTTCAACCCTTATAACGGAAAGAACGACCCGGGTGGCAACTACAACTACGGATTGCCTATGGTCAGTGACAGAAACTTGGTCTTAGACGCCAATGATCGAAACTATCCAAACAGCCCAAACCTGACGCCAGCCCAACTCAAGCCTATCTGGGCCCGCTATGGAGCTGACGGAAGCAATGGCGGCCGCTGCCCGGTCATCTTTGGCGACACCCACGCCAGGGTCATGAGTGCAGCCCGAATGAATGGCTACGGCAATGTGATCTGGCGTTTCAGATAAGTACGGCGCCACGACGACCTGCACCAGGCTTGCACCTTGCAAGCCTGGTTTTTTCTTGCTTGCACCATTCATTTCTCCCCCGTCGTCACAATAATGTAAGCGTGGCGACAAATATGTCTGAAGTCGATCGTAGTTCTAATCAAAAGGAAGAGTACGGCCAGAAAGCCCTCATTTCCATCGTTCCGGGCCTCATCGGCCTCATCCTCGGTGCGGTTTTTGTAGGTTATAAGTCCATGTTTTCTGGCCTCGGCTGGGTGTTGATCCTCATGGGTCTGGCGGCCATCGGATATGGCGTTTCCCAGATACTGAACATGAAGAAGATTGTTTCCTTTCCAGTTCAATGTCCATTTTGTAAGCACAAAAACCACTTTACAGTTGAGCCCCACTCCGACGTCAGGTGTGAGGGCTGTCAACGGTCCATTCCGATCATGCAAGGCCGTATCCTCTTGGTGGAGCAAGTCCGGTGCGGTTTTTGCAACCACTTGAACTATTACAGTGAAAAGAGCACGGGACTGATTTGCGAGCAGTGCAACCGCGTTGTCCCCATTGCCCACGACGGCGAAACGAAAGCTGGCGCGACTTTCGAACACTTCACGATCCAGGACGATGACAGGCCGTACGACCTCATCCTTTCAGGAGGAAGCGCCAGCAACGAAGATTTGGTGTCCACACTTCAACACATGCTGGCCCTTAACCGCCAACAAGTCCGTCAGATGTTCGACGAACTACCCGTGACGCTATTGACTGGCGTGCCAAAGAAGAAAGCAGAACTCTTGCAAGCCCAAATTGAGATGCACCACGGCCAATCGGAGTACAAAGTCTCAAGCTAAGGTTGTCAGTGCATGTCTTTGTCGCCGTACATGATCTGGATATAACCGATCTGGCCTAAATGGTAGTTAAAGTTCCACCTGGGGTAATCCATCATTTCCATGTAAGTGAAATCCCGTCCGCCATCGAACGGTAGCCACTTTGTCTTTGATAGATCCTCGTCCTTGATGGTCTGGACATAAGCAAAAAACTTCTCAAGTCGGCGGTTGCACTCGGCTTCGCATTGCTCGACCGAAGTCCACTGCGATTGCTCTTTTTCGATGGTCGCCATGGTCTCTTCGTTCCACTCCGGTACACCGTCCTGAGTGAGAATGTCTTCTGCCCATCCCGGGCACATAGCAAGCTCACGACACTGCTGGAGCACAGAACGCGCCCCCTCGGCCGGCTGCCACTCGACTTTGTCTGCTGGGACGGCCTTGGCGTATCGAAATGTCTCGTGGGCAGCTGCCCGTGTCGTATCCACAATGTAGTCTTGGAATTTCATAATTTCGCCATGAATAGTATACTGATGTCTGTGCAAAGAATTGGGGTCAATGGCTCAGTCCATCTACGGTGGTCATTGGCAATAGATGTCTGCGTGGAGCCATTGACAAAGTTCAATGGGCTCAACCGGAACACTTTTGGCTCGAATTCAGTCAACTTTCGTGTCTCTGAAACCGACCTATAAGGATATAGGCCAAACGTCAGGGACCAGAGGCTCGCGAGGGCACTCGTAAGCTTCTGAAAACGTCTAACAGATACGGTCGGTCGAAGCAGGCCCAGCAATTTGAATGGGTTGGCGGGTACCACCAAGACATGCTAAGGCCCTTGGGGGCCGAAGCGAAGGAACAAGAACAAGAATATGTGGCAACGCTTTACAGAGCGAGCGAGAAAGGTGGTCTTCTTCGCCCAAGAAGAAGCCCAAAAGTTTGGTGAAGGCTATGTCTCCACCGAGCACCTCCTCTTGGGCCTGGTGCGAGAGACGGACTCCGTCGCCGCACGGGTTCTC
>JAEURO010000118.1 GCA_016788345.1 Chthonomonadaceae bacterium | reverse complement strand
ATGCCTGTCGAATCAGCCACAACGTAGTTCAACATTAAGCCGTCGCCAAACCCTGGACGCGTGACAATGAGAAACGCCTTGGCAGGCTGGGCAACCTGCGTGGTTTGCTGTGTGCTTTGAGGTGGAGGTGGAGCCTCAGCCCTACCTTGCCCTCCGTTCTGCTGCCGCCTAGGAAAGGCGGCACCCATTTTTTGCTCGTCCGCAACAAAAGAGCGCATCACAGTCAATGAGTTCCCGGGAAGGGGCCGTTGCATGGCCGTCGGCCTGCTTGAGAACACGACCCTTTGTCCAATGCCAATCCTGGCCAGGTCCTCCGCCCTCATAGCTTGCAACGTTTGGATGATGGCTCTTCCACCAGGCATCCGGTTCTGCATGCCCATCATTCCTTGCGGGCCACGTTGGCCAGGTTGCGGCGGTTGGCCCTGGTTTTGAGCTTGGTTTTGTTGAAACTGCTCACGCATTTTCTGCATCTCGGCTTGCATCTTTGCCGCATCGAATGTCGGTGCTTTGGCCAGTTCTGCGGTCAGTTTGTCTATTTCACTCTTAAGAAACGTTGTCCTCGCTACCAGCTTGGCCTGAACTTCCTTTGACTCTCTGGACGTGTCCAGGTCGAGCCTTTCTCCGTCGCTTGTTTTGACCCAGACTCCCCCGACGACGTCGGCCAACTTCGTCTTGGCGTCGTCCGGACTGGCGTCCCTGAGGGAAACGTACACGACTTCGTTGGCCAAAAGGTTGCTGACCGTCAGTTTTTGGCCGGACCACTCGGATATTTTGGGCATCAGGGCTGACAGGGTTTGCGCCGGTTGTACGAACGGCGCAGCCAGACTTGACGTCATCATATGGGCTGCTAGGGAAACAGAGAGCATCGACATCTATTATTAGTCCTCAGTATGGCGTGGCCCTGCAGAGCCACTTACCCAAGGGAATAGACGCTTCATAGGTAAAAACGTTCAGTGAGACTTGTCGCCGACCACAAAGAAAGGCTCGATAAGTTTCTTGTCCGCAACTTTCCAGAGCAGAGCAGGAGCCGACTTCAGAAACTAGTTGAAGACGGGCAAGTCAAAGTCGAGGGCCAGTTTCCGACGAAGTGTGGATTTGAACTCCGACCGGGATGGATTGTCGAACTAGACGACGTGCCAGAATCATTGCCCCACGATCTCGAGCCAGCTGACATCCCACTCGTCGTCCACTATGAAGACGACGACCTTTTGGTTGTCGATAAACCTAGGGGACTGCCAACCCATCCTGCTTCGTCTCATAAAGGGCCGACCCTGGTCAACGCCCTGTTGGCTCGGCCCCACAGCCTATCAGCTGGTTCTGCCTCGTATCGACCAGGAATTGTGCACAGGCTGGACAAAGAAACCACTGGTCTCCTTCTTGTGGCAAAGTCAGACCTCTCCCATCGCAGACTGAGCCAACAGATTTCCGAAAAGACGGCCTTGAGGATCTACTTAGCCGTCGCACTGGGGGAACCTCCAGAACGGGAGTTCACCGTTGACGTCCCCATCGGCCGACATCCAATGAGACCGACCCTCATGTCAGTCGTGAGGTCGGGCCGCCCGGCCGTCACGCATTTCCGTGCCTTAGACACTCGTGACGGGCTGACATGGTTCGCATGCAAGCTTGAAACCGGGAGGACCCACCAAATCCGGGTCCATCTGGCGGCTTGCCATATGCCCGTCATGGGCGACAAGCTCTATGCGACGGGTCCTGCCACAATGGGCGCAATGCAATTGCACGCAGCGTTGCTGAGGTTCACGCAACCGATGACTGGAGAGACCGTGACGATCGTGTCCGAACCGCCGGACGACTTTCTCAAAGGGGCCACGATCGGCGAGGCAATATTGTCAGGGGCGTGGGCTCTATGAGCGGCACCTTATGGGCCCGCGTCCAGCAAAACGGGGTTGAGGGGGTCTCTGCCACAGACTTACTCACGCTCATGGCGACGAGACGTTGCGAAGACCTTGAGACAAATGAACCCGAGGTTCGCACATATTTCCAGGGATACCCAGTTGCCAGGTACAAAGATTTGAGCCCTACGGAGTTCGCAGAGTGTTCTGGTCTCGACCTGTTTGAGTCAATCCGGCTTCTTGCTGCCATAGAACTTGGTCGCCGGGCAGGCGCCTCCAACCAAGGGCCAAAGGCTGCGGTGACAGACGCCCAAAAAGCGTTTGAACTATTCAGGCATCTCGAGAACCGCAAACAAGAACACTTCTGCGCGGCATTCTTCGATTCTAAGGCTCAACTCATAGCCCAGAAGACAATCCACGTGGGAACCCTAAACATGAGCGTGGTCGGTTCTAGGGAAGTTTTTCGAGAGGCCGTTCGATGCAACGCCGCGAGCCTGATCGTCGGCCACAACCATCCGAGCGGGGATCCGGAGCCAAGTCCAGAGGACATCGAAGTCACCAAACGGCTGATCGAGGCGGGAAGCTTGCTTGATACGCCACTGATGGACCATATCATCGTTGGGCACGATGGAAAGTTCGTGTCCCTTTGCGAACGGGGGCATTTGTGAGCCCGCAAGACGGGGCTTCGGGGCTTCAAGCCTGGTTTCAATCGGCCCACGAAGCCAGAGAAGCGGGCCTTAGAAACTGCCGAGCCCTCATCCAATCAGCTTCCAAGTGCATAAAACACGTCCATCGAAAGCAGTTTGCAGAAGCAGACCACTTCTTAAAAACGTCTCAACAGCTGGTCGCCGATACAAAAGCCCTTTTGTCCTCATACCCCGAGCTTCTGTACGCAGGGTTCTTTCAGGATGCCGAAAAGGAGTACGTAGAGGCTGCAAAACTCATTGAATGGGTCCGTCCGGGTGGGTCCGACGTCACCGAGCAAGACCTCGGAGTCAGTCCAGTGAGCTATCTCAACGGTTCGGCTGAAGCCGCGTCAGAGTGCAGGCGGCTCGTCCTCGACGAACTAAGGGCAGGTAAGTGGGACGAGGCAGAGAGGCTCTTTGCTATTATGGAAGGATGCTATGAGGAACTCGTCACTTTTGATTTTCCGGACGGGTTGACTGGTGGGTTGAGAAGGTCTTGCGACGCCTTGCGAGCCGTGATAGAGCGGACGCGAGCAGACTTGACCCTCACAAAAATCCAGGCAGAACTGACGACAGAGCTTCGATTGCGGGCCGAGCCTCACACATTGTGAATCTTATACTTCTGGCACAAGTCCACGACTTCTGACTTGACTTGTGCAAGCGTGTCTTCTTGTCCGCGGCCCCGAAGGGCTCGACCGATCAATCCGGCAATAATTTTCATGTCTGCCTCGACCATCCCTCTGGTCGTGACTGCGGGTGTCCCCAATCTGATTCCAGAAGTCACAAAAGGTTTTTCTGGGTCGTTAGGAATGGCGTTTCTGTTAGTCGTGACGTTGACCGATTCAAGCACCTCTTGCGCTAACTTGCCTGTCACGCCATAGGAGCGCAAGTCGACCAGCATGAGGTGCGAATCGGTCCCTCCAGAGACGATCCGGAACCCCTCGTCAATCATTGAATCGGCCAAGACCGCTGCGTTGAGCTTGACTTGCTGGGCATAGGCCTTGAATTCAGGCCGGAGGGCCTCGCCAAACGCCACCGCCTTGGCAGCAATGACGTGCATGAGCGGCCCTCCTTGGAGACCCGGGAAAACTGACATCCTAATGTCCTTGTCGAATTTCTCATCGTTGTAGAGGATGATTCCCCCTCTTGGCCCCCTGAGCGATTTGTGGGTGGTCGACGTGACAATATCGGAATGCGGTACAGGGTTGGGATAGGACCCGCCTGCAACCAAGCCAGCGTAATGGGCCATGTCGCACATGTGGAGCGCCCCGACACTGTCGGCCACCCGCCGGAAGTACGGAAAATCGAATTCTCTGGAGTATGCGCTGGCGCCACTGACAATCAGCTTTGGCCGGTGTTCTTCGGCTAATTGCTTGAGGCGGTCATAGTCAATCCGCTCGTCCGCGCCTAGACCATAGGACACGATGTTGTAGGTCTGGCCACTGTAAGCCACAGGAGAACCATGTGTGAGATGTCCGCCTTCGGCCAAACTGAGCCCCATTAACGTGTCTCCGGGCTTCAAGAATGCGTGGTAAACCGCCATGTTGGCTCCTGCGCCACAATGCGGTTGAACGTTGGCAAACTCCGAGCCGAACAACTGCTTGACCCGGTCAATAGCAAGCTGCTCGGCTTTATCCACGTATTCACAACCGCCGTAATATCTCCTGCCGGGATAGCCCTCGGCATATTTGTCGGTCATGACGCTGGCCATGGCTTCGCGAACCGCCGAACTCGCAATGTTCTCACTCGCGATCAATTCAAGGTTTGTGTCCTGACGATTGGTCTCCGATCTTATCGATTCAAATACGTCTGGGTCGCTGTCCGCCAAAGGAACACGGTGTGGGTGGGTGCCAGCAAGGGCCATAAACGAATTGTAGCCTGTCGGCCGGCAATGGTAACCTCCACAAGTGACCTTAGCCACCTTCAACGTTAACTCGATAAGGGCGCGGCTTCCGGTCTTGACGAAGTGGCTGACTGAAACTAATCCAGACGTGGTCGCTTTGCAAGAGACCAAGGTCGAAGATGCCAAGTTTCCTATCGCTGAAATCGAGTCGGCGGGATATCACGTTTCGTTCCACGGGCAACCCAGATACAATGGCGTAGCCTTGCTGTCAAAGGCCCCCATTGATTCCACTTTGACCGGATTTGAGGATCCGGAATGGCCAACCGACTGCAGAATCATTGCGGCTCAGATTGGGGAGGTTTATGTAGTCAACACGTATGCACCGAACGGAACGGCCGTGGGCAGCGAGAAATATGAGTACAAGCTGGCCTGGTTCGAGAAGCTTCATGACCTCCTGTATGACCGTCTCAAGGATCACGAGAACCTTGTGTGGCTTGGTGACATCAATGTCGCCCCTACTGACCTGGACGTGTTCGATCCCAAAAAAATGGCCGCTGAGGTTTGCTTCACCAGTCGCGAGAAGGATGCCTTGAAAAAGCTCGTGGACCTTGGTCTGACAGACTGCTTTCGGAAGTTCGAGCAGGGAGGAGGGCACTACTCCTACTGGGAATACTTCATTCCGAATTCGTTTCAACGAAATTTAGGCTGGCGAATTGACCATATCTACGCAACAAAGGCTCTGGCCGACACTTGCACTGGATGTGAAATCGACCTTGAACCCAGAAGGTGGGAGCGGCCAAGCGACCATACTCCTGTGGTGGCTTCATTCGACATATGACTTTGCAGAGGGCCTGGAGGCAGTCTGCAGCGCTATTCCGGATCTATGTCCAAGACGGCCTGGCTTATAAAGCATCGGGACTTATCTGGCTCTTGACCGATGTGTCCACTGCGATCACAATGCCCTTAGTCTGGCTTGCGGCATCGAGGACTGGACTGATCTCGGGTTACTCTCTCAACGACATCGTGACCTACTATTTGGCCATTTTGGGATTGGGAGGATTTATCGTCTGCCACTTCATGTGGGACATCAGCTGGGAAATCAAAGACGGGACGTTTTCCGCCCATGTCTTGCGTCCAGTCTCCTATCTACACTTCATTCTTGTCCGCAACCTTTCTTGGCGGCTTGTGCGGTCTGGTCTCTTTTTGCCGGCTTTCGCCCTTATTGTCGCGGGTTATTGGAAGTATGTGTCCCTCTCCACCGTTTATCTTGGTTGGGAGTTTTGGGTATCGGTCCTGTTAGGGCACTTCGTCAGTGTGCTGTTCGTCACGGCGTTCGCCATGATTGCCCTTTTGACCCAAGAAGCTCAGTCGATCTTTGAGCTCTACTACATCCCGATGCTGTTCTTAAGTGGCCAACTCTTTCCCGTGGATTTGTTCCCAAAGTGGGCGCAAAACTTGGCCCATGTGTTCCCGTTCTACTACACGACAGGTGTACCAGCAGAGATTTTGGTCGGAAGATTGTCACCAGAAGACTCTCACATGGCGCTAGCTGTCCAAGTAGGATGGATTGCAGTTTCATATGCGCTCTACCGGATCCTTTGGCGAATCGGGATGCGGCACTACACCGGCGTTGGGATGTGAGAGTGACCTTGAGTGTGGCTCGGACGTCTTTAAGTGGGTACCCTAGCCATGATGAGCTTCCGTATGACCCCGTTCCTTGCCGTGTTCCTATGCGCGTCCAGCCCGGCTCAGTGGGAAGACATTCGAAGGATCGGTAACGGTGGTGAAACCTATGTGTCCAGCGACGACGCAGGCACCGTCTACATATCTTCGCACATTCCAGTCCAAGTGATCGTCAGTCGAGACTGGGGGGCGACGTTTGGCAAACCCTACGAGTTTCCAAACTCACTAGGCGACATGTTAGTCTATGCCAGACCCAATGGCAAGGCGATCGTCACCTATATGTATCCGTTTTCTACTCAAGGTATGGCCAGCGCCGTGACTGACGACTATGGAAAGACATGGAAGGACGGGAAGGGAATTCCAGGAAGGCCACTAGACCGAGAATGGGTGACCACGAACGAGGCGACCGATGAAGCCTTTATGATCTACTCAGACGGCTACATTGGCGGGCCAAAGTCTAAAGGAGTCTTCATTGCCAAGTCGACCGACGGCGGATTGAATTGGAAAGAAATCAGCAGGGTGGATAATGAAGAAGAGGGCGACTATGCGATCGACCCCCACCTGGTGTCTTCGTCCGACGGCAAACTCTATGCGTTTTGGACGACATCCAGCGACTACAACACGGTCGACACATACCGTTTCGCCACATCAACTGATGGAGGAAAGACTTGGGGCAAGTTCTCAACTATTGCCAAAGTCAATAAGAAAGTGTCTGGCAAAGACATGGACACTCAAGAGCGCTGGATGCTTGGTGGAGTCGCAGCCTCAGGCGAAAAAGAAGTCATGGCCTTCTATGTCAACTATGTTCCTGTCCCGGTCTCTGGCGAAGACAAACCCTGCTTGGTGACACATGTCCGGTACAGCCATGACGCCGGCGCCACTTGGACTGAAAGCAAGCCAGTCTTGAATCCGACAGAACTGGGCAAGGCAGCCAAACTCTACGCCCAAAACAAGACTGCCGAAGCGAACAATGCCCAATATATGCAGTGTTTAAGTTGGGGGTTCTATGACCGCCAGTCCCGGCCGCACTTCGTCTGGCAGGACAACAGGGACGGTCAGGCCAAGCTTAACGATTCCTACTACAACCAATGGCGGGTCAGGCACGCGTGGGCTACAAAGCCTGGTGAAGAATCTTTTGCCTCAGAGCCCGTGTCCAGGCCAGTGGTCTGCATCCGACCCCCGTTAGACTTTCTTTGTGCAACAGCCGACTCGAAATACGTTTATGTCACCTGGACAGAGACGCCTAAGGCGACAGACGGGTGGGCTTTCACCGGCGAGTTCTGGTTTGGCCGCAAGAAAATTGACTGAGACTCAACGAAACAAGCATGGGCCATAACCGTCAAATTGTGTATGATGGTAGCAAGGAACGTCTTGAGGCTGAACCTGCAGACGCCTGCGAAAACCGCACACATGGATCCCTTGACCGATCGTGACAGCGACGAGTCGCTTGGTGCCCGTGCCAGGCAAGGGGATTTCAATGCGTTCGAGAAGCTTTTCGAACGCCACCGAGACTTGGTCTACAGGTTCGTCTATCAAATGAGCTCGCGGCGAGACGATGCAGAAGACCTCACACAAGAAGTCTTTGTCCGCGCCTTTCAGAACCTTCATAGATACCGCGATGAAGCAAAATTCACGACTTGGCTCGTCAGGATCGCCACAAACCTCGCCACAGACCGCTCTCGGATGTACCAACGCCGACAAACCCTGGAAAATCAGGAATCCGGTGCCCAAGGGGCGTTAGCCTGGATGACCGTCGGCTCGATCGACGATCCTGTGGACAATTTAGAAGGGCACCGACGGACGGCCCTGCTCAGGCAAGCGATCAGCGAACTTCCGGACCACCACCGGACTGTGATCGTCATGCGTGACATCGAAGAAATGGAATATAAAGACATGTCCGAAATCCTCGGCTGCACCATCGGAGGTGCTAAGTTGAGGGTGCTCAGGGCCCGGAGGGCCCTCCGGGACAGACTCGCCCCTAAACTTGCGGAGGCGACTTAACAATGAACTCAAGAGACGAACTTTTTGACGTCATTTTTGATGGTGACGGTGGCCGCGCCCGAGGCATTGACCTTGGTTCACCAGAGGCGAAGTTCCTGGTAGAACTGAAATCAGATTTGAAAGCTCTCAAGCACGACATTCCTGAATGTCAACTGACGAGCGAACACTTGAAGTCAGCCTTGCTCAGCCAGCCTCAGGTCGCTAGACCAAATCCGTGGCGCTGGCTTGCGTTGATCCCACTTGGAGCAACCGTGGCTGTTTTGGCCCTTTTCTACCGGTCGGGGACGGCGGGATCCACTTCAAGTTCGCCAAAGGCCAACCTGCTAGCCATGAAGACGCCAGATGCAGCTAAGCCGTCAGTCCAAAGCCAAGCCGACGCTTCTCCACCGAGGGCCATAGCAAGGGAAGT
>JAEURO010000117.1 GCA_016788345.1 Chthonomonadaceae bacterium | reverse complement strand
GTTGTGCGGACTGCCAAGTCACTTGGATGGCAGGTCAAATGGGTGTCAAACATCACTGACGTTGGCCACTTGACGCAAGACGATTTTGCAGACGCTGGAGGAGAGGACCGGATGGAAAAGGCCCTTAAGAGCAAGGAGGGCGAGCAATTTGCCAACGTGTGGGCTCTGGCCGAGTTCTACACACAAGCCTATCTGGAGGACTGGCGCAGGCTCAACTTGCTGGAACCAGACGTGCGACCAAAAGCGACTCAGCACGTTCGAGAACAGATCGTCATGACCCAAGAACTAGTCAAATCGGGGCATGCCTATGAGACTCCGACCGGAGTTTATTTCGATATCGACAGCAAACCGGACTACGGCAAACTGAGCGGTAACACGCGTGACAAGCTTCTAGAGGGTGTGCGGGACGTCGTGCTAGACGAAAATAAGAGACAGCAGTCCGATTTTGCCCTCTGGAAGAAAGATGACAAGCACCTCATGCAGTGGTATTCGCCCTGGGGCTGGGGGTTCCCAGGTTGGCACATCGAGTGCTCGGCCATGGCCCGAGCCTATCTCGGAGACACGATCGACTTGCACAGCGGAGGAGAAGACAATGCCTTTCCGCACCATGAATGCGAAATCGCACAGAGCGAGTCTTTCACAGGAAAACCTTTCGCGACACATTGGTTCCATGTAAGGTTCTTGCAGGTCGAGGGTGAAAAGATGGCGAAGAGTTCCGGAAACTTCTATACAGTCCGAGACCTTGTCGACCAGGGATACGACCCGCTTGCGATTCGCTACGCCCTCATGTCAGTCCCCTATGGCAAGCCGATGAACTTCACGATCCAGCTTCTCAAGGACGCCACAGGTAACGTAGAACGGTTCAGAGAGTGTTGGCGACGTGTGGGCGCGGCCATTGGAACAGGCCCTAACCCTTCTACTAACCCTGACCTTGCCACCCATCTTGGACAAGCCTACAGCGGAGCCTTGGCCGCAATGTGCGACGACCTCAACACGTCTGTCGCCATAGCCAAAGTCCTCGAAGGAGCGAAAGCCATTCTCCGCGATCCTCTTGACGGTTCGACGGCGCGCGCTGCAACCGCCTACCTCGAAAAAGTCGAGTCACTCTTGGGAATTGCCCCGGAGCCTCGCGTCGCAGGTGCCGAGGAGCCCTCCCCAGACCCGTTGGTCGGCACAAAACGAGTAAGCCAATGGATCAACGAGAGAGCCCTCGCCAAGCAAGCCAAAGATTTCGCACTTGCAGACTCAATACGTGAATCGTTATTCGCCGAAGGCATCGAAATCCGAGACACACCGGACGGGACTGACTGGATCCGAAAGAGATAGTTGCAAGGCCACTATAAGAATTGGGTTCAATTAGACCGAAACTTCTAGTGAAATTGCAGATTTCAATTTGGAGGAATTGGACCGTCCTCTTCGTCGTGGTAGCCCTGGGTTGTCGGCCCCAGTCTAACTATGTCGGGGGCGTGAGAGACCCAGACGCCGTGCAGATCCGCTTGCACAACAGGTCTGGGGTGAACCTCCTCGTCAGTTCAAGCGTTCGGACCGGGTATGCGAGTGTGGCGGTCAATGACCTCTACCACCTTCCCGCGATTGGTGCCAATTTGAACTACAATCCTGGCTCCGACCTAGAGGTCGCTATGTTCAGGAGCGTCCCCGCCTCGCTCACACGCATAGGGGCCTTTTCGATCGACGTGAACACTACTGAAACCGAGTCCCGCCTTGGTGTAGTTGACATTGCTCGAAAGGAAATGACGATGGCCAAGTCGTCTGGGCGGATCACCATTATCTTTCGACCAAAAGGCATTGGCGTGATCATAGGCCAACACGGGCGCTTTGTGCCCTATATCCGACCGCTGCCAGTTAAAGGTACAAAGTCATCGTAGAGCCGGACGGCCAATCCCTTTTTTGTGGTTGAATAGCGGTCATGAAGCCGATCATGCCGCTTGTCTCTGCCCTTATGGTCCTCTCTGGGTGCGGCTCGGGCACTGTTTCTCAAGACAGCCAGGGTCAGCCGAAATCTACATTTAAGGTCGCGCTCCTCACTCCGGGCCCAGTTAGCGACGCTGGGTGGAGCGCGATGGCCTACAACGGCTTGATGGAAATCAAAGCCAAAATGGGGGCGGAAGTAAATAACCAGCAGTGCACCGACGCACAAATCAGGGACGCGATGAGGTCGTACGCCCAACAAGGATATGACCTGATCATTGGGCACGGATTTGAATATAACGCACCAGGAGTCGAAGTCGCCAAAGTCTTCCCCAAAACAGTTTTTGTCAGCAGCTCGGGAGGAGACTCTGCGCCAAACGCAGGTGCTTTCCGTTTCCAACTAGAAGAAGGCTTCTATTTGGCTGGCTTGGCAGCTGGATCCATGACGAAATCTGGGACGGTAGCGATGATCGGCGGACCTCAGGTCCCGTCCATCCAGTCTACGTTCAAAGCGTTTAAGGCGGGGGCCGAATCCGCAAGGCCCGGGATCAAAGTAATCGAAACGTTTACTGGTAAGAACGACGACATTGCTGCTGCGAACCAGGCCACACTGCAAGCCCTCAACCAAGGCGCAGACTTCGTCATCCATCAAGCCAATGCGGCCGCACAGGGCGTCTTTGACGCTTGCAAATCTAAAGGTGCGCTTGCCTTTGGAGCCAATGCAAACCAAAACGAGAATGGAAGCGGGATCGTCCTGGGCTCAGCCGTCATTATTGCGAAGCCAGCGTTCTTGACTCTTGCGGAGCGAGTCAAGTCCGGTGATTACAAGGGCGGCGTCGAGAGCTTCGGAATGTCTTCCGGGGCAATTGACTTTGTGTGGAACCCTGCACTTGAATCTAAAGTCCCCCCTGCGGTCCTCGAAGGGGTGGCGAGGGCCAAGGAGGACATCAAGGCGGGCAAACTCAAGGTGCCAATCGACCAATTTTGAGACCAGCCGACCGGTTGTCCCAGAATCGCTAACGGCACCCAGCCCTGGGCAAAAAGAAAACGACCGGGCAACCGAAATGTTGCCCGGTCGTTGTGTTTGGATCAGTTTTCGATCCAAGCCCAGCGGTCTGTGAACAGCCGGATGGTGGCGGCGCCTTGGGGGCCTCCACTCGGTTCGATCCTGGCCCGGAACCTGATCTGCCCGTCCGTCGTTCGGACGAAGTTTGTAGGGTTAGGCACATTGACGTTCAACCCAGTCATCGTGACCGCGGCTGTGCCAACGTGGAGATCGACCCAAGCGTTGTTGACGAAGTCAAAGCCCTGCAGCCTCAAGGTGAAGCCAGGAGCATCGACACGGTAGACGTACCGGACTGACGCGGTGGTCTGGCCAGTACGGAACGTTCGAGACGTCAACTCGTAGCCGATGAACGGGTCGTTGGCATTGGCCCTAATGAAGCTCTCGTGGACCATTTGTGAGTCTCCTTCTTTGAGCGTGTCCGAGAGGCCGCCCTGCTTGAGGACACCGTTTGTCGTGGTCAGGCCAGTTGCCCAGAGTTCGTTGGTGGCATAGAACGGTTGCACCCATGCGTTCCAGCTGGTGCCTGTAGCAAATTCAGCGCACCCCCAAAAGAGGCCGGGATAGACCGGATCCGCATTGCACCCGCTGTAGTCGCCCCAACGACCACTGGTGTAGGCGCCAGTTGACGTTTGGTCGATTGTGTGGCCCTGCGTGGTTCCGGTCGCGTCGCCAAACCTGCGGAAGCTATGTGCAGCCGAGTAGAACTCGGTGGTAGAAGACCGGGCGTAGGCCAAAGCCATGTTGTCTTGCGCGTCCGCGTCTATCGCCGGGAAGAACGTCCGCAAGGTGCCACCGAGGTCAACTTCACCCGATTGGACGATCGTTGGATTGTTGCCAGAAGTCGGCCATCCGCGCGGGTCGATCTGGTACCAACGTGCACGGACTCTGGTCGAATTCACGTGATGGCTCGCCCAAATGTAGCCGTTTCGGAATTTGACGCTCCACATTCTTGCATCGAAGCAGTTCACACGTGACGTGGAACCGCCTTGTGGGGCCTGCTCAGGCGCGTTGTAGCTTGGGACTGTCAGTGTGAACCGCGTAAAGTTCGGCCCAGTCGTCAAGGGATTGGTGAGAGCGATAAGGTCGATACCTGTGTTCGATCCAGCTTCTTTGTGCTCGACCATATAGTAGGCGCTACCGGACTCTTGGACTGGCGAAATGCCAGCCGACTGCGTAGAGGTCGGCATCGCCGCAGATCGAATGATCGACGGGTTGCCGCCTGACAACATCGGAGCTTTCTCGAAGCAGAAGACAGGGTAATTGGAACCCAATCCGAACCCGTCGCCCGTCACGTAGAGCGCATTATTGTCCACGCCGAAGTTGGGCGAATCAAAGAAGTTGCCAGCCAAGCTCGTTGCAAGGAAACGATAGGTGAACCAGACACCATTAGGGTCGCCATCGTCTGAGACTGCGACCAATGCCGCGGAATCCGTACCACTCCCGGCACCTTGCGTCGCCATCACCCAATAGCGGTTCGTGATCCGGTCGTAGAAGCACTCAGGGTCGTAAATGAAGTTGTCCGGGGCGGCCAGGTTGCCCCAGAAACCGTTCGTTTGCCTCATGTTGTTTGTGTACGACCGACTTCCTAACTTGTTAAAGATCGAAATTCCGTCGTTTACTGTGACCACCACGTTTCCTGATCCAATGGCGATGTTCATGTCTGGAGGAGTGAAGCTCGTCTGGACATGCCCGACGAATCCACCGTTCGCCATCGGGAATTGATAGCCCCAAGGATTGACGACTTTCTTGAAGTCCGAAACTGGTGGTTGGTGCGGACCAGCAGTATCCACACGGCCCACTTTGTCCAGCCGGATGACCACTTTGTCTGTGGCCGCATTGAGTTTTGTAAACTCCTTGTTGTGGGTCGAAAGCAATTCCTGAGATGAGGAGTCTTGCGGAACAATCCGTGTGAAATAGACACCCGTGAAGTCCCCAATCTTGCCTTGGCCGCTCCATGCAAACGTCATGCTGGAGCCATCGATTGCTATCCGTGTCTTACCGCTCACAGGGAGGGTTTGGTCGCCAGACCGCTCCCGGGTGACAGCAAACGCTGGGCTCGATGGCTTGCCAGACTCTTCGAAGACTTGGGCGTAGATGTCACAGTCTTTGGATCCATAAGAGTTCCATGCCACAAGAATCTTGCCCTGGCTGTCCGCCGCCACAGCCGCCCCGTTCTGCCGGGCCGACTTGGCAGCAACTGCGATGCTGCCCGAAGTCGGTTGAAGATCACGGCCGAGGGTGCGGAACCGGACGACCGACCCGACACCAGTGTTTTCAGACCAAGCCACGACAAAGCCGCCCGAAGTCGGAGCTATCGAAGGCTCGAGTGCCGACGGGCCGGCGACTTTGACATTGTTGCCAGTCAACGCACCAGTCCACGAAACCCGCTGAGCAACGAGCCCAGCCGGCTGACCGCTTGCGTCAAATCTCTGCCATGCCACAACAATCCCATCGGGCGAAGTGGCCAGGGTTGGCGAAGAATCGTTGCCCGACCGGAATGAGGACACTCGTACTGGCTCAGTGACCGGCTTGTCGTTCTTGTCGAAGACCTGGGCAAATGTTCTGTTAGCGTCCTGGCCGACTTCTTCGACCCATGTGGCGATCCAGAGTCCGTCCGGGCCGGAAGCACATACCGCATCATGGCTTTGGCCAATCGACTTGCTGAGTTGCTTGTCCCGTGCAAAAGCCGCCAAGACCCTGTTGTTCCTGTAGCGGGACTCATTGGTCGAGACCTCCCCACCGCTACTCTTGAGCGCGACCGAGGGCCTGAGGTGGGCAGACTGGCTCTCGCCAGTCAGGTCTGTTTGCCCCGACAAGGGGCGACCAAGACCGTCGAACGACCGCGAAAAAACTCCAGGCAGTCCGCGCTTCGTCCTCTGGCTGTCCCAGGCGATCACAAACTTCCCAGCTGGTCCAGTGGCAAGGGCCGGTTCAGATTGCCGGCCAAAGACGTCAATATTGACCCGCCCCTCGATCCTTACAAAATTAGAATTCTCTAATTTTATTGAATCCGCATGGCGGAGGTCATTATTGGCAAAAGCTAATCCCAAAAGTGAGGCAAATACCATGATTGATCCTACCTTTGTCAGTTTAGCTTGTGATAATGGCAGAGAGTTTCTTGACCACTCTATATTGGTCAAAACCTGGTAATTGCAATCTTGAGCTCGGCGCACGGCCCATCCCGTCGATGAACCATGCCTCCCTGGTATCCTGTCCTGCGGCCGGGCCCTGGATGCGTGCCGTTCTTTGGAGCCTCTCAAGGGAGTTTGCAAAGAGCGGTGTTCAGAAGAGCCTTGCCAGCCAGTGACTCGTCGCAGACCAGTCTGACAAGACCAATGTCGACGGCCAAGGGCCCTCTTGTGGCCATGTTCGTCCGCTGAACTTCACGATTGCCGCGACCTGTCACGGTGAAGGAAACACAATGATTCACACACACACCTTTTCGGTCGGTGGAAAGACCTTTTCGTTAGAATCCGGCCGAGTCGCCAAACAGGCTGGAGGATCCGTTCTCCTCGGCATGGGCGAGACCGTCATTCTCGGTACGGCGACAATGAGTAAAGAGGCCAGAGACCTCGACTTCCTCCCCCTTGTCTGCGATTTTGAAGAGCGCAAGTACGCGATAGGGAAGATTCCTGGAGGATTTATCAAGCGGGGCGGACGCCCAAGCGACAAAGCCGTATTGATCTCACGACTCATCGACCGCCCGATCCGCCCACTCTTCCCCAAGGGTATGCGAAACGACGTCCAGGTCATCACAATGGCGTTTAGCGTCGACAAAACGGTCCCGCCGGACGTCATGGCGATAAACGCGGCCGGTGCCGCGCTTGCTGTCAGCGACATTCCGTTCAATGGCCCGATCGCTGGAGTCAGGGTCGGACGGATCGATGGTAAGTTCGTACTGTTCCCTTCCAACGAAGAGCTGAAGTCGAGCGACCTGGACCTTGTCGTCGCTGGCCACAAAGGAGCCATCAGCATGGTCGAAGCCGGCGCTAAAGAAGTCAGCGAAAAAGTCATGGCCGAAGCCCTGAAAGTAGGCCACAAGGCTATTCAAGAGATCTGCGCAGAGTTTGAGAAGTTTGGGAAGAAGGCTGGCAAATCAAAACGTGAACCGATCGTCAGCAAGCCTGACGAAAAGCTGAGCGAAGAAATCAAGAAGAAGGATGCCAAGTTCATTTCTGCGAACATCTTTGACCCAGACAAAGCCAAGCGGGAAAGTGCGATGGATGACCTCGCTAAAGAGCTGATCGCCAAGTACAAAGAGGCTTGGGCGAACGACGAAGACAAAGTCAAACAAGTCCCTGCAGCAGTTGATAAAGCCATCAAGGAAATCTTGCGCAAGTCGATCATAGACGACGGCAAGCGACCAGACGGTCGAGGCGTCAAGGACATCCGTCCGCTGGAAGCCGTCGCCGGCCTGTTGCCACGGGTCCACGGGTCGGGCCTCTTCACTCGGGGCCAGACACAGGTCATGACTGTTCTGACACTTGGCATGCCAAAAGACGCGCAAATGATGGACACTTTGGACGAAGAAGAAGGCGACAAGCGCTACATGCACTTCTACAACTTCCCACCCTACTCAGTAGGAGAAGTCCGGCCGCTTCGAGGAGCCGGCCGTCGAGAGGTTGGCCATGGCGCTCTAGCCGAAAGGTCGCTGCTACCCGTTATCCCGTTCGACGATCCAAACTTCCCTTACACTATGCACCTCATCAGCGAAGTGCTCGAGTCCAATGGTTCCACTTCGATGGCGTCAGTCTGCGGCTCGACCCTCGCCTTGATGGACGCGGGTGTTCCGATCACTGCCCCGGTCGCAGGCATCGCCATGGGGCTCATGAGCGACGGAAAAAAGTTTGTGGTCCTCACCGACATCCAAGGTGTCGAGGACTTTAGCGGTGACATGGACTTTAAAGTCGCCGGGACTCGGAAGGGCATCACGGCGCTCCAACTCGACACTAAACTTGACGGAATCCCCGACAAGGTTTTGTCCGACGCACTCAACCAGGCACTTGACGCCCGGCTTGAGATCCTGGACGTGATCGAAGGCGAGATCAGCGAACCTCGAAAGAGCAACCCGAACGCGCCTCGGCTCGAAACTGTGCAGATCGAGCCGGCCAAGATCGGCGCGCTTATCGGCCCCGGAGGCGCCAACATTCGGAAAATCACAGAAGCCACGGGAGTCGAAATCGATGTCCAGCAAGACGGACGCGTTCTGATCGCCTCGTCCAGCGGAGAGGCGGCCGACCAAGCTATCGCCATGGTCAAGGCCTCGACAATGTCGCTCGAAGTCGGCATGGAATTCAGCGGCCCAGTGACCCGCCTGATGGGACGCGGCGCCATGGTCGAAATGCCAGGCGGCAAAGACGGCATGGTGCCGACCGACCAACTCACGAAAGCCAAGATTGGGCGGCCAGACGACGTGGTCAGCGTGGGTGACGTGATCAATGTCCGAGTGCACGAGGTCGACAGTCAAGGGAGGATCAACCTCACTGCAATCGGCCT
>JAEURO010000116.1 GCA_016788345.1 Chthonomonadaceae bacterium | reverse complement strand
GGGACCAAGGCGGCGCAGGACAACCCTACGTTGTTGGCCGGGGCTGGAACGACAACACCGGGGCTCCCCACTTTTCCATGTTTATGTTCGACCCACAGACGATGTCAGACGACACTCGCGAAGGCTTAGAGCTCTTTGACGCCTCAGTTTGCGACCAGATCCGAAGGCTCCCTGTCCCAGACTACAACAATGGCGGCGGACTCTATCCGTATGCGTTCAGCCAAGCAGTGAACCAGGCCAATGGTCGGTCAGGGTGGCTGGCAAATGGTGTCGCCAGGGAAACGTTCGTGCCCTTCATGCCGGACTCTCGCAACGGCAACGTTTACACAAGCTTTGACGTGCGTGAAGTCGGTTCAGATGAATCCGTCCCCTATCACTATAGAGTCCCGACATGGGGTCAACAAGGAAACGGCAACTTGTTCCCGGACCTTAAGTACGGCGTCCGTGTCAGCCCCTATGATGCCAACAACGCACTGGACTACACGCCAAACAATGACCCAGGGGTCAACACCGGCAACTGGTTCGACGCTGTTTTCGAGCCGGTCAACCGAAGGTTTAACAAGCTTTGGGTCGACTTCCCAACTCTCGCCCCTGGCCTCGACCGGGCACAATATGTCAAGAGGTTTATCGATCTCAGAGTCTCAAACCAGGCTGACGGCACGCCTGGCCCGCTGAACCCACTCAACAACCTTGCCAGGCTTTACATCAGCCCAGGAAGCGAGGTGGTCACCGGCCCCGACCAACGGCCCGGGCCCAACTATGGTAGGTACATCCGGTACACCAGGGCAGCACAGCGTCCGGTTGGTCCGAACCAGTACTTTATCAACTATGTCGATCAGCCCGAACCCGACTGGCAAAGCCTAGGTCTGAACCTGGGCGGGATCATCGGCAACGTTTATGACCCAAGGTCCTATAGCCCGCAGAACCTGATCCAGGCCATTTTGCAACCGCAGTACCGTGCAGGCTATGTCGAACTCAATTCTAAGTTTGGCGAACCTATTCCGAGCGGCTATACAGATGGGTCTGGGTTCCATCCCACTGGGAACATTTTTGTGACCTATCGCTTCCAAACAACTGAGCCAAACGATGTCGTCGCCGTCGACTATGACTCGACCCAGGTTATGGAAGTAAACCTGACGGTGCGCAACTATCCGCAGGTCAACAACATTCCGAATCCTCAGACGGTCACCGTCAAAGGCGCAGCAGAGGTAAGAAACTTTGTCCGTTAAACAAATCAGATCCGTAAGACCGTCGAGGCACGACGGACAGACCCTCATTATCGCCATCATCATTCTGGGGCTCTTGCTGATCCTCGGATTTGCGTTCGCAGGGATCATCTACCGGAATATCACGGACACTTCACGTGGTGCCCAAAGGAACCTAGCGACCGAACTGGCAAGGGCAGGGGCTGATTTTTCCCACTACCAGCTCAGGTATTCGGGACTTGGCGCCGACTGGCGCCCGGGCCCAACTCCACCAGAAAGCGAGCCAAACGCCGCAAACATAACCAAAGACCCCGATGCCCTATATTTGCGGCCTGGTGACCCCACGCTGCCATTTAGTAGCGAGGGCAGATTGGCCAACGTACCAGACTATGGCGGCCCCGACGGCTATGGCCCTTACGCCCGCATGTTCTTCGACCGGGGCAGGACCCTTGTCCGCGTGCGTTATGCCCCCTTTTCATACGATGCCTATGCTAACCCCAATGGGCAACTCCGCGAACCTGGCAAGGCCCGACAATACATCACGATAGAAGTCGTGGGCCGCCCAGGCAAATTGAAAACTGGGACGCGTGTCGACCCGAGCCTCCAACTCAAGGAAAGCGTGAAGTTCCGCAACTTTACGGACATTGTCGACAAAACTTCTAACATTTCAAAAATGAAGGCTCTGGACAACGCGGTCGTGAACAGCCGCAAACTCATTGCTTTCTCGTCGATCGGGATCATCGAGCACCTTCGGTACATAACTGACAAAAGCAAAGGGGCCCGTGCCGCCGAGATCGGATGGCCCAACAGCACGACGACTGGCCAAAACCGGCCGACACCTTTCGACCAGGCCAGTGCAGGGGGCTCTTATGGGGACGGGCAAGCCCCGTTCAATGGGATCAACGACGCACCGCCTGTCCAAGGGCGGGTCATCTATGGCCAGAGCCCCAGTGAACCGAACCCAGGCCGGGCGAACAACTGGCAGTCAACTCCGGGGCTTGGATCGCTTTACTGCAACACAGCGCTGAAGGTGTATGGACTTAACAACGTCAATGTCAACGCTTCGCTGGGCGAAAGCTGGGATGTCGCAGGTCAAGTTTCGGCTGCAAACTCGCTGTCAACAATCAACATAAGCCGGACCCGCTACGACCGGGCACAAGACCTATGGGTCAGCGATGTGACTGTTAACGGAACGAACTTCAACTCCACGGTCAATAACCCGGTTCCGCTCACCGGTCCTGCCCTCGACAGCAACCAATCTTCATTTCTTACTGTCGCTGCAGCATTCCGGGACGGGAATGTCGCTGCCGACCCAGATGGTTTCCCTCGCGGAATCCCGCGAAAAGAGCCTCCGTCGATCCTGACCCTCGATCCACAGAACCGACAAGACCGCTATCTCTTGATCACCCGCGAAAGTGGCCGCTCGATCGGCAACCGGAACACGGGCCAGTTCGGTCTGGGCCGGGGCCCATACATCGATTCGCCTGAGAGAGGGAACACCGACTCTGAAGACGAGCGGGCTGTGTCCGGGGCAGTCAAGGCCCTTCCGACTGACTGGCTTAACCCCAACAACAGTAACTCACAAGGTTGGAAAGGGCCGTACTATATTCCCATCGCCGCCTATCTGCGGCTCTTGCCCGACGGATTCGAAGTCACTCGCGACAGCCGAAGCACATCTGCCTTTTGGATCGACCAGAACGGGCGTCGTACCAACCAATCGACCTGCCGGTACAGGTTACGGACAGTCGAGTTTCCAGCTAACAGTGGCAAGTTCATCGCGATGATCTTGAACAGTATCAGCAATCCGACGGAAGTGGGCAAGCCTGGGCTGTCCCTCTCAGACGCGGAATACCGCCAGTTCGGACAGCCGTTCAACGGAGTGGTCTATTTCGAAGGCGACGTGCGGGTTCGAGGGGTCATCCCAACCGACCAACAGATCTCCGTGGTGTCTAAGGGTTCGATCTACATTGATGGAAGCGTGGTAAAGGGTGTGACGGACGAGACAGGCACGACCCTCTCTCGCCCCAGCCGCTCGGCGATCATGCTCGCAGCCAGGGACTATGTTTGCGTGAACACGACAATGTTTTTCGGGCCCGCAGCTGGTGAAGCCGTCGAAGCCAAGAACGAAAACGCCGTCCCAGACACGCCAAACCCGCTGGAACTCAAGATCGACAATCCCAGTCTGAGCCTGGAGGCTCAATTCTTGTTGGATCCAAACACTCCGCAGGCTCTTGGTGGCAACCCGAACAACCCGTCGACCTGGCGGCCGTTCGCTAACAACTACACGTCGTCGGGTTCGGGAGCCGCAATGGCCTGCCAACTCTTCGTAGACAGTTCCGCCGACGATAACGGGCCCTCATTTGTGTCGCTAGATATCGCTCCAATGAGTTATGCCTTGGCCAGTGGGTGGGGTGGCTACCTGTTCCCCAGAGACTTAGTGTTCGGTGCGTTGCAGCCTGTCCGGTTCAATGCAGCATCAGAGTTCTTCACCGGCAATGGTCCGATCCCTGTCTACGGCTTAGGGAACTCGACTCTCAACGCTTATCCAAAGTTTGAATCCATTGAATTTCCCTTGGTTCTCCCAACGTTCAACTATACGAACCGACGTCTCGTCCCGCCGAACGCCAACCTCGGCGATTATAACCTGGCCGTTCAAGACCCAACCAGAATCCGCATCCGGATGAATGGTATTGGAAACGCGCCGACCAAAAACTTCTTAGCAAGTAAGACGGCCATGGCCCCTCACGATATCCGAATTGAAGCCGCGATGTATGCGGAAGAAGGCTCGTTCTTCGTGATTCCTGGAAACTGGTTCAACACCAACAACCAGGACACCAGAAGAAGCTGGATGGATCGATCCGCCAACTCGGTGTATTCCGGGATGAACGACAGTGAAGCCAACTTGAGGCGCTTCGAGCTTTTCGGCCACACACCGGCTGTTCCATTCTATGCAGAGCCGTTAGACGTCCGGGTCTCCATCGTTGGTGCAATCAGTGAAAACATGCCAGCACCGATCTCGGCGCAGTCCGAGTGGCTCAAGAAGTGGGGCTGGATCCCGCGACAAATTGGTTCAACCGGCCTTCGAATTCCCAATTCACACACAAGCGGGCTCAACCCAGACACGACCCCGGCGCTTCCGAACCTGACTATGTCTTACGACCCGGTCTTTGCAAATGGAAGCGTTTATGACGGGTCGAACAATTTGACGCTTCCCTTGCGGGCGGACGAGAACGGATGGGTTCTCGCCCCAATGCCGAGACTCCCTGTGAGCCCGACCCTTGCGTACTTCGGTGAGGTGAACCCATGAAACTAAGACCACTTTTCTCCCTGATCGTTACGGCCGCGGCGGTAGCCGCACTTGCTCAGCCTCTCAATTATGCGCAGGCTACCGTTGAGGTGAAGGCAGGGGTCTTGGTGATCCCTGGCCAGCAAAACAGTGCTGGGTTTGCACTCAACGTGGCGCCACATCTCTGGTACAACCTGGATCAAGACGTATCTGTCAAGCCAGCTAAGTGGACTTTTGTGAACCCGTTTGGCGTGACGGTCATGACCTCAGGCAACCATGCCCGGTGGCAGAACTTGGCGGTTGACACCCCAGCGGCTGGTACGAAGCTGACCAAGTCCAGTTCACCTTACTGGGAGGTTCATCTTGACACGATTCCTGGCGACCAAATTACGCAGTACAACATACTCAGCTTGACGATCCAGGAAGACCTCACGGTCACTCCTGTCCAGAGGGAGAAACTCAGGAGGTTTGTGGACAACGGAGGCATTTTGTGGGTCGACCTTGTGGACGACGGCCCCGGTCTCAACCTTGACGCACTTAACCCGCTCCCGTTCCCATTCGCATTTGTCGGTTCGGCGGCGCCGGTTGACGCGAACGTGTCCCATCCCTTGCTGAGGTTCCCAAACCCGATTTCACTTTCCGAGCTTCAATTCACGGACTATCCGTCCGGCGCCCTGTCGACAGTCTCGCAACCTCTTCCAAACCTCTTGGGCAATGTTGAGCAATACCAACAGTGGTTGCAATACGACTCTGGGTCACTGATTGGTGTTGCAGGCACCAACAATGGCAGCACCATAAGCGTTGGGAAAATCGGCCAAGGCTTTGTAGTTTTGACATCCCGCGGTGTGACCGCGAACTTGAACCGGGGACTCCCCTTCGCAAACAGTTCTGGTTGGAACTTGAACCGTGGGTTCTATGGTCTCAAAGTTCCTGCCGACCAAGCCTTTGTCGCTGCCGCCAAGCTCGCTATGAACATCGTTTTCATGGGTGGCGTGCACACATCGAAGGACGGTGGGCCGGGCCACAGAGGATCTAACAGTGTTGACCTCACGGCCCCGTTGCTCCGCCGGTTCGACGACGACGCGACTGCGCTGAGCACGGGTGGATTCGACCCAACCCAACAAGCAGCGCTTTTCAAAGGGCGGATGGTTGTGGCCAAGAACAATCGGCTTTTCTGTTACGACACTCGACCAGACCGCGATCTTGATGGTGACGGTGCTTCAGACGATGGGGTCGAAAACCCGGTTGGATCGCAGTCCGACCTTATTTGGGTGACTCCTGCTATCGCTACCAAACTGTCCGCTCCGACCATCGTCGAGGCCCCCAACACGGCTTTGCCCTCTCACCCAGGAGGGTCGTTTAGGCCGACCGACCAAGTGTGGGTCGTCGACGATCTAGGCGTGGTGAGAATTTTTAACCTCGACAGTGAAGGCGCAACGCAGGCTACTTTGGCCAATTGGCCCGCAATCGGCACTATCAATCCGCCCTCGGGCACGTCAAACACGGGTGGGACTCCCATGGCTCCAGTCGCGCATGAAAGCCTCATGTTCATGACTGACACGGCAAATTTCAATGGACAGGACGTGGGCCGGGTATGGGTCGCTGACATCGATTCCGCCAGGCTGGCGGTGACAAACGGCGGTGAATGGAAGATCACCCCTCAATCACGCATGGCCCCTCCCAGCGCCCCTGTGACCGTCGGATACATTCCTATCCAAGACGGTTCGGGTGGATTGGACCGGGTTTGCTATGTCGCGACGAGAAACTCGACCGGGTTCTCTCCAAAGCCCGCCGGACTGACAAGTGTGTGGCTCGGTGCAAGAGGCGAGTCCCCGATCCGCGTCGATTATGATGGTCCGACTCAATCTTTGAGCGTGACCCTTCGAGCCTCATACTTTGGGCTTCCTGTCTTTACTGATGCAGGCGGTGGGACACCACTTAAGAGCCTTGGTCTCAAGTTTAGCTTTGTCCAAGCGAACGGCCTTCCAGTGCCGACATCCGCGGTCAATACAATCTTGGGAGGGGCTTCTTCCCCAGCGCAAGGCACCAATGGCGTACTGACGATTTCAGGCGTCAACACAGCTGGCTATGACCTGGATGGAAAGCAGACGGCAACCCCTAACGACGACGTGGCAATTCGTGTCGACTATACGGTTGAATGGGGCAAGGCAGGCAACGCGTTTGGTGGTCCGCAATATGAAAACTATGTCCGCGGCAACCTAGAGCTTCCTGACGATAACCGGTTCACCCGAGAAGTGATTGGCTCTCCGGCTTTGGCTGGCGATGGCACGGTCTGGCTTGTGACGTCTTTTACAGGTGGAAACGACCCTGGAGCGACCCTCTTCGGACTGAAAGAGAACAAGGGGCCCGGCAATTTCACAATGTCCAGCCGGTTCGAACTTTACAGCCGGCTTCAGTTCAATTTGAACAACTCGACGGGTGCTGCGGACCAGGTCGATGTCCCTCCCGTGCTCACTGACCAGGATCAACTTGTCCAGATCCTTCCATTCCTGAACCGCGAGATTGGTGACTGGCGTATCTTTTCAGGCCCGACAATTAAGGGCGACCAAGTCTTTGTGATGGCGGCTGGAACGAAGGCCATTGGATTTGGCCCGGCTCCGACGGGAGTCCTGATGTCGTTCAAAGCCAATCAGCCCCCACCAAGCTTCATAATTGAAGGCACTGACACGAATTTCTTGATCGTCCAGCCAGACCCCTGCTTGAGCTTGACCAAAAATCAACCGGAACAAAGCAGCCTCCTCCAGGCAGGACAGTTCACGGTCGAACCGATCCCAGGGACCACCCAGTCACGCGTCATTCTGAACTCACTTATGAACGTTCAGCGTGGCCGTGTTCGTGACTCGATCAGCATGAGCCTACCTGTCATTGTGCGAAGAGGTGGACAGACCGACACGCTCATTGAACCAGAAGCCATCACGGACAATGGCAGGATGATCGCTGGCAAAGCGGGTGGTAAGTGGAACCCCCTAGATTGGTACATGGTCTTCAATGGTTATCGGCCCGGAGCTGGCCCGATTGTCTCGGGCCAGACACTTTATCAAGGTGGCGCAAGTGTGCTGCCAGGTATTTTTGCCGGTAACGGGTTCTTCACGTTCAATGGGCTGGTTTTTGCGCTTGATGCGACGGTAAGTCCGAACGACGAGTTCTTGCGATCGAACACGGACCGCCCTTGGACTAGGCAACTGAACAGTTTTCTGAGCAACTCCAATTCCTTTGCGGACATTAGGCCCTGCAATGCGGTCAAGTGGCCCCAGTTCCGGGGCATCCAGGACATGGACGACTTGAGGATCAGAATCCTTCAAGCAACGATTGAAGAAGACGGTGTGACGACGATTGCCGGAGGGGACGACTCCTTAGCCATATGTGGCCCGAACTCGGTTTACGGGTTCAGCCGGTCAGATTTCACAGTCGTGGATTCTGGAAGGATCAGTCGGATCGACCCGTCGGGTAACCCAATTTGGGCTACAGACCAAACCATGGTTGCTGGTAAGCAGGGCCCGACGACAAGTTTTGGAAACGCCAAGCAGCTTAGCGAACCTAACCGTATGTATTCGGCTGGAGATTCGGGGTACTGGGTCGTTGACACCGGCAACAACCGGGTTGTCCGGGTGGATGCTTCCTCGCGAGAGACCAGAACTGTCGAAAAATTTAAGCTTGACCCTGTCTTCCAATTCGGTGGCGTGGGACAAGGGGCCCCTGCCGGCGTTTCTACGGGCGAGAGTCTTCAGTTGCGGCGTCCAAAGGACGTCCTCGTCTTCGAAACGGTTCAAAACACGGCGAGCAACCCGTTCTCTAACCCGCAACAAGTTGAGAGGTGGGTGCATATGGTTGTCGCAGACAGTGGAAACAACCGGATCGTCGAGTTGGTCGACAGGTATCGGGTCGACCCGCTCACCGGTCGCAGCATCGAAATCGTCAAGTACGAAGACCCTCCCGGATCTGGGCAACTGACGTCTGCGACGGGTGTCCTCTATTGGCACACACCCGAAGAGCTGACGGGCAGGGACTATCGGTACAACAGTATCGCAAGGACGATCCAAGATGTTGGCGGGCAAAGGCACAATGTCGTGGCGTT
>JAEURO010000115.1 GCA_016788345.1 Chthonomonadaceae bacterium | reverse complement strand
CACTTGATAGACCCAAATGCAAAATGTCCGGAGCAGCCCAACCACAAAGCCGGTCAGAATGGCCTGCAGCGGCCACGTGCGTGCCGCGAAAAGTCTTGCAATGAAGCTGTCTTGGTCTCGCGCCCTGTCAATTGGTGATTGAGACTTTTTTAGGCTTTCCCTAAGCCCGAACAATTTTTGCATCGCTTCTTGCCGAGAGAGTGTCCGTAGTGCGGTCTCTTGCTTACTGGCCCGGACGTAGCCTCCAATCAAGGCTGCAATCGCTCCAGGGACCGAATAGGCAAGAAAGGATGCTAAATTACTCATGGCACTGTTTGCGACACCGAGTCCTCCGGATCGCAGACTTGTCAAAAGGTTCACCACGACCAAGAGTCCACCACCTATGACTGGAAACCTAAGCTTGCCATGTCTGGCAAAGCTAAGCAGATGCAGGGCGTAGACCCAAAGGAAAACTGCCCCATATTGGACGACGATTCGTCCTTGTGTCGAAGTTTGGCTAAGGGCGTAAGCGTAAGTTAGGAAGTTTGCTAGGTAGGCCGCTCCGCCTGTGACCACGACAAACCAAATGGGCTTCTCTGTGGCCCATAACCAAGCTCCCCTAGCCTTGAAGTAAACGGTGCCAATTGCTGTCCACGCCGACCGCCAGGCTGCCCTGGTCCGGTGCTGGGCCGAATGTGGGCGGTGCAAAGCATCGAGCACATCCTGAACGAACCCTTCTGGGAGTCCAAACTGTTGCGCCAACACTTCTGGACGGGCGGTCGTCGAGTGTTTTGTGCTCCGTAAGTGGCCGACTAGCCCTTCGATGCCAAACAAAGATTCGGACAGGTTTGCTACAGTAGGCTCTACGGTGGAACTCATGTGGACTCACTCCAGAACTCCTTCTGGAATCAGGATCCGTGGTTCAGCTTTCGTCGGTTTTTGCTTTCTTAGCCGTTGACGCCCGCTTTGGTTTGTCGGCCGTTTCCTTGGCAACGGTTTTCTTCGGAGCCTTGGGCTCTGTAGGCTTAGCCGCTTTGGCGGTCGGTGCCTTTGACTTTGGTGCCTTTTCTGACTTGGCTATTTTGATCAACTCTTTGATCCGCTGTTCCTTTCGGTGCCTCCTGGCCCTCAGTTCTTTGTTCTTGATCCGCATTGTATTCCTCGTATAGGTTACCCTTAGGATACCTTCCGGACTGAACGAGCGACTGGACTGTCGACTTTGCTGATGGTCTAATTCTAGGGCCGCCTGTTGTGACTGCCCCGGGTTCTCTAGCCAGCTCTGAAACAGTGACGAACTCGTATCCCATTGTCCGCAGCGTGGTGACGATGAGCGGAAGGGCCTCAAGCGAGGATGGCATTGGGTCGTGCATGATGATGATGCCTCCTGGCCCGGCATAGCGAAGGACTTTGGAGACTATCGCAGACGTCTTAGGATTGCCTGCCAACGTCGTGAAGTCACCAGCGTCCGCTGTCCAAAGAACCATCGTCATGCCAAGCTCCTTTGTGATCTTTTCGACCCGGCTGTCATATTCTCCACCCGGGGGACGGTAGTACTTCGGGCGATAGCCTGTCGCTTTCGCAATTTCGTCTGCCCCTCTTTCGATTTCGTACTTGACTTCCAAGTCAGTGAGCTCAGACAGTCGAGTATGGGTGTAAGTGTGGTTTGCTAGTTCGACACCTGCGTCGAAGGCTTGTTTTGCAAGTTCTGGCGAGGCCTCGACGTTCCGACCGATCAAGAAGAAGGTCGATTTTACGTCTAGCTCCTTGAGAATCGCCAAGAGCCTTTCTGTAAAACCCTTGTGGGGTCCGTCGTCAAAAGTCAGTGCTATCTTTTTAGTTTTGTTACTGCCACGCACAAGCTTGACAGGGATCGCTGGCTCTTCAACTTTCGTGGACTTCTCAGGAATTGTACTTGTCAGGGCCTCTGTTTTTGGAGCTATCGGCTTGACGACATGTGGTGACGCTTCTGGCTGATCGTCCACAGGCAAGTACGTGCGCAGGGCTTCGTCTTGGGACAAGGCCTCGTTGCGTGTTGGAGGCTTATAGGTCGTCGTGCTGGCATTTCCGACGACGCATCCCCATCCAGCGGCAAACACGATCAAAGCGAGAAGAATTGCGCGGATCATTCTGGGCTAACTCTTCAACAAATTGCGAAGCACGTACGGAAGAACCCCGCCATGCCTGTAATAGTCAGCTTCTGTCGGCGTATCGAGTCGAATAGTGACCTTGAAAACCTTAGTCTCACCATTGTCCAAGGTGGCTCTACAGTCCAAGACCTTGCCGGCTGCGAACCCGTCCTCGAAAGCTTGCGAAAATCCGACGACAGCGAACTCTTCGAGTCCCATCAGTCCGAGCGTAGATGCGGATTCACCGGCGGCAAACTGGAGGGGCAAGACACCCATACCGATGAGGTTTGAACGGTGTATCCTTTCGAAGCTCTCTGCGAGGACCGCTTTGACTCCGAGAAGCATTGTCCCCTTGGCCGCCCAGTCGCGGCTCGAACCCGTACCGTACTCCTTACCTGCGATGACGATGAGCTTGTCACCTTTCGCTGCGTACTTTTCTGCAGCGTCGAATATGAACATGGTCTCGTCTCCGGGGGGGCAAGTCGTAAATCCGCCCTCGGTGCCTGGAGCGATTTGGTTCCTTAGCCGTATGTTCGCAAATGTTCCTCTGATCATAACTTCGTGGTTGCCGCGGCGGCTCCCATAACTGTTAAAATCCTTAGGCCCGACATTGTGCGACTCAAGGTACATTCCTGCTGGCGAGTTGGGCTTGATCGCTCCGGCTGGCGAAATGTGGTCCGTAGTGACGCTGTCGCCCAGAAGAGCGAGTACTTTTAGTCCGCTCAAATCTTCCACATGCTCTTTCGCCTCGGCTGTCATCCCTTCGAAATAGGGTGCCTTCTTGATATATGTGCTGTGGTCGCCCCAACCATAGCGTTGGCTATTGTTCACCGGAATCGCCTTCCATTTGTCATCGCCATCATAGACACCAGCATAGCTACGCTGGAACATGTCCCGATCAACATTCGCAGCGACCGTGTCAGCAATTTCGGCCTGAGTTGGCCAGACATCACGTAAGAAAACGTCGCGACCTTCGGAGGACTTACCAAGCGGTTCATTTATCAAATCAATGTCTATTGATCCGGCGAGGGCATAGGCGACGACTAAGGGTGGGGACATAAGGTAATTCGCCTTGACAGCTTGCTGGACCCTGCCTTCGAAGTTTCTATTGCCACTCAAGACGCTAACCACGGTGAGGTCTTGTGCATCGATCGCTTCTTGGACTTCTGCCGGGAGCGGGCCGGAGTTACCAATACATGTCGTGCAGCCGTAGCCGACGACATTGAACCCAATACTTTCTAAATCGTCGAGCAGTCCAGACTTCTTGAGGTACTCGGTCACTACTCGGGATCCCGGGGCAAGGCTCGTCTTGACCCATGGCTTTGGACGTAGCCCGAGCCCACGTGCTTTCTTGGCCACCAGTCCTGCAGCGACCATGACGCTTGGGTTGCTCGTATTCGTACAGCTGGTGATTGCAGCTATGACAACGGAGCCATTAGTGAGGGATTCCGTCTGGGGCCTCTCAAGCACAGCCGCAGAGCTCTTTGAGAGTTGGCTTGTAGGCGGCTGCGGCGGGAAATTTGAGAGATATGAATCGCGCGTCTTGCTGAGAGGCACACGGTCTTGTGGCCTCTTTGGGCCTGCAACCGACGGTTCGACGGTCGACAAATCAAGTTCGAGCACGCTCGAATACTCGGCATCTGGGGTGTCCCCGTTGTGGAACATTCCTTGCGCCTTCATGTAGGCTTCAACTAAGTCGATCTGTTCTTCAGGCCGGCCACTTGTCCTAAGGTATCGAAGAGTTTCTTGATCGACGGGGAAGATTCCACATGTGGCTCCGTATTCCGGTGCCATGTTCGCGATTGTCGCCCTGTCCGCCAACGGCATGTTTGAGATGCCAGGGCCAAAGAATTCGACAAACTTGCCCACAACCACGTGCTTTCGCAACATTTCGGTGACGGTGAGGACCAGGTCCGTCGCGGTCGCGCCTTCAGATAGCTTTCCAGTTATCTTGAAGCCGACGACCTGAGGGATCAACATCGGCATGGGCTGACCAAGCATTGCAGCCTCGGCTTCGATACCGCCGACGCCCCAACCGAGGACGCCAAGGCCATTGACCATCGTGGTATGACTGTCGGTACCGACCAATGTGTCAGGAAAACAAAGTCCGTTTTCATCCTCGAACACGACCCTCGCCAAATATTCGAGATTGACTTGATGGCAGATGCCCGTATTAGGTGGAACTACCTTAAAATTGTTGAGGGCGGACTGCCCCCACTTTAAGAACTCGTATCTCTCTTGATTGCGCTCAAACTCGAGGTCGAGGTTGATTTGGAGCGATCTGTCGCTGCCGAAAGCGTCGACTTGGACGCTATGGTCGATGACAAGCTCGACTGGTTGCAGCGGGTTGACTTTGTTTGGGTCGCCGCCGAGCTCGGCCATGGCATCGCGCATCGAAGCCAGATCGACGACACAAGGTACACCTGTAAAGTCTTGCATTAAGACCCGGGCCGGCGTGAACAAGATCTCACGAGACGGCTCTGCTTTCGCGTTCCAATCCAACAAGGCCTCAATGTCGGCGTTAGTGACACGCTTGCCATCCGCCGCCCTTAAGAGGTTCTCAAGCAAAACTTTAAGCGAATAGGGAAGTCGAGCCGCACGGTCTCCGAGCGGAAAGTAACGGCGTTCGGTACCTGCTACGCTGAAAGTTTTTGGAGTTCCGAGGCTATCCATGTTCACATCCCCAATATCGGTCATTCTGAGCCTAAATTCTACCCGTATGCCTACGTCAGGTCGACCTAAGCCTGAACCTGATTGTCGGGAGGTCCCAGCGATATGCCGGTGAGTTCGAAGACCTCCTGTTCAGTTGGTATCCCCTTGAGCGAGACTGATCCAAGCGATACGTATTGGAATTCGTGCGAAAGCAGCCTAGAGGTGTTGGCGTCAATGATCGCACCTTTTTCGAGGTCTCTTGTCAGGGTTTGCAGCCTCTGTGCGATAACGACAATCTCGCCTGTCGAGCTCCATACGCGGCGTCCTCCTTCGACAACGTAACCGCCTGAGACGGCACCAGACGCAATCCCGATTCCGACAGACACGCTTTCTCCAAAGTCCCGTGCGGCTTCACAGGCTGCGACAATCGCAAGACCTGCGGACTTGATCGCGTTTCTTGCGTCTCGAGCCGGACTTCCCGACGAGAAGACGACAAGCACACCATCTCCCATTGATCGTTCAACGACGCCGCGGTTTGACACCGCGATGTGGTTCCATCTTCGCTCCAATCTTTCGTAGGCCCGCTGGAACCGTAGTAGTCCAAGCTTGATGGCCAAAGGGGTCGACTCCCTGATATCGATGAACATGACTGTTGAATCTAAGATATCTCCGCTCTTGCGCCAGTCGAAGGCGCCGCTCCGCAAAATCCGGAGCCCAAAGCATCCTACAGTCACTACCGCCAAAGATGCCAACCAGACAACTGGGTTCGTCTGAATCCTGAAAAATCCAAAAAAGAGGCTCGGCGCACTCAGCGTGGCTGTCCCGAGAAGCAGAGACCCCACGATCAACTTCCAACCGGAGAAGCCTAGAATCGTTGCTCCAAGCAGCGTTGTGACAGCGACACAAAGCGACACTTGTAGCCAATTGGGGATGGACGAAGTCCTCTTTGACCCAGCCAACAGAACGGTGTTCACTGCATTGGCAACGATTTCGTAACCGGGCTCTCGTTCCATTCGGTCGGTCAGGTGCCAGTCCGATCTTACGGCCCTTTCGTCACCAAGGACAACTATCTTGTCCTTGAATAACTTGTTCTCGCTCCTTCTCAGTTTTTCCAGTGCATTCTCAAATGTAAGTCCTACAAAAGACCCGGCGGAACGGGTCCATTGAAGCGGGAGTTCACTGTTCGCTGTGACCGATATCTCATGTTGATCACAAACGAATTTACGGCGGCTTAACTCAAGTTTGGCTTTTGAAGGTTCCGAGCCCAAATAAAGCATTGCAGCGGCAACGGCGGAGTGCACAAGGCTCCTCCCGCTTTCGAAATCGCGCCTTATAGGAAAAACACCTGAGATAGTGTCTCCAGGCTGTGAAGACAATGCGTGACAAAAGGCAGCATTGCCTCCTGTTTCGTAAGCCTCTAGCGCATGTGGTGCAAACCGATACGCCCACTGATCCGGTTCTTGCGGGTTAGGAGCGCTCTCTGGCTCGCTCATAGACAATGCGCATCGAAGAGTTTTGAGTTCTCGGATAGCCCTGGCAAGGATCTTGTCTTGCTCTGGCTTAGGCGTAGTAAATGCTATGTCAGATAAGAACACTCTGGCGCCAGCGCGGTCCAGTAGCTCAATAAACTCGGCATAAGCTCTCCTGTCTACCGGGCCATCTGGCGTAGGGTCGCCTAGGTAAGCCTTCGTCTTTGTCGTGACTCTGACGATAAGAATGTCGGGACTAGCCTCTACGCGTTGTCCCGACATTTTGATAGAGTTTTCTAGATTGGAGTCAAACCCGCTGGCCAGCGTTGTCGAGGAGACAAGCTTTGAACCTACAACGACTCCTATTGCAGCTAGAAGTGCGGGTGGGGCAAATATGCCCCACACTGTCCTGGCCAAGAATTTGATTTTCACGATGACTTAAGGAAATGCAACGGGCTCACCGCTCGGAGCGTCATTTGACCAACTAAGCTTAAAACCTGCGTTGACAGTTTTTGCATAACCTGTGATAGAAATGTCAGCTTTGCCCTCAATGACTCCAACCACGGCGAGGTACGGTGATTGGTCACTGGTCTTGAAGACGATATCAGTTCCTTCTACCACTGTCGAGACGTTACGGGTTTTGAATTTACGAGGCACAGCGGCCATTGGTTTGGCTGAACTCGACGAATAGTGATCGGGCAATTCATCATGTCTAAAGTAATTACTAGTACCGTTTAAGAACTGGACACAAAGCCCAGAGTCATTATAGATTTTGATCTTTGATCCTGGCGCAATAAAAATCCAGCCGCTGTCTGGCAGGTTAAGAATCAGGCCAACTGGCGACGTGCCGGCTAGGGTCAATTCGTCATCTACACCAAGGCTCACAGCCGTGTTTTCTACGAGTGTTTTGTCAGTGTCGGTAGCTGTGTTATGGACAGTGACCTTTCCCACAAGTCCTCCTGCGTACCCAAACTGCCAATTAGTCGTCGGAATGGAAAATGTGGTGACTACTCCTTTTCGAGCAATCAGGAAGAGAATCGCCGCGATAATGGCCCCGACGATTCCACCAATGACGAGTGATTTGTGATCTTTCACGAAGGGTATGTGAACCTTACCCACGCGACTTATCACAATGCGATGTGACTTCAATCCCTTAGACCCAGGATCAGGCTTAAGGTGCGGGGGCGTACAGAAATCGTCAGGTCAGTCAGGGCCCTCACGGGTCATTAGGTACGTGGAACCTGAGAAGGCCAGTCGGTATAATCTATGTTCACCCGGAGTAGGGTCCGGGGACGAGACACACGAAAATGAAGCGGTTTTTTGCTTGGTTACGGGCGATTTTTAACCGGGGTATGGACAAGCTAGAAGACCCAGAGGTCATGCTGGACCAAGCCCGGCGGGACATGACTCAGGCCCTCGTGGCCAATCGTGAAAAGGCTGTCCAAGCCATTACACAAAAAAACCGGCTCCAGGGAATGATGGACGAAGCCGTCCGCAAGTCGGCCCAGTTGGAAAACCAAGCCGCTGCTGCCCTCAAGACAGGCAACCGCGAATTGGCGAAGGGTTTTCTGAGAGAAAAAGCCACTACAGACTCTACTATCGAGAGCCTGAAGGGGACGTTGGCCCAGGCGATCGAGACCGTGGAAAACGTCAAAGTGGCCATCAAGAGGCAAGAAGAGGAAGTACGCCGAAAGACTGCTGAAGCTCTCGCTCTCAAAGCCCAGTGGAAGCAGTCTCAGATCCAATCGTCAATAAACAAAACCCTTGAGGGCCTGACATTCGAGAACGAATACGAAGGATCGTTCGCCTCCGCTCGTGAGAAAATCGCTGACAAACAGGCTGAAGCTGCTGCCAGGAACGAAATGTTCTCGGGGTCAATACAGGGCAAGGTCATGGCCATGGAAGATCAAGCGATGGATTTAGCCGCAGATGAAGAACTAAGGAAACTCGAAGAGAAGCTTGGCCTCGCGACCGCCGTCCCAGTACAGGAAGCTGCTGTTGGTGAGGCGACGGCTAGTGTCGATGCGGAGCTTGATGAACTCGAGAAGAGGTTGCAGCAGGGCCAATCGGGGCAGGCCGGATCCTAGAGCTCAGACACATACCGCAACCAGCGAGGCTTGTCTAGCCTCCCCATGTCGACGAGTTCGACTCCTGCCCGGTAAGTGCCGTTAGGGTTCGAATTGCAGTAGCGGATCAGTCCCACGGCGGACACGACACCAAGGGACGTTGTGACTTCGCTGTTCAGCTTTGTCCCAGGAATGATTGGCTCGCTCAATATGGCCCCAAACCCTCTTTCGCCTACGTCGACGACTTCGCCCTTTAACTTTGAGCCATCGAGCTGAAAGGTGACACTGATCCCTTTGACCCGAGATCTGAACGCTTTGATGGCGTTAGCGAACCGGAACTGGCTCTGGATTGAAAATCT
>JAEURO010000114.1:8424-8689 GCA_016788345.1 Chthonomonadaceae bacterium | reverse complement strand
GAGTCCAACGCCGTCGCGACAGCTAAAGACTTGGGCGTTCCGGTCTCCATTTGCGAACCGCGGGCGAGCGGATATGTGAATTGCCTATTGTCGACCCTAGCCGCACATCGTGTCAATTTGGTCTGCCTGGCTGGTTTGATGACCAAGCTTCCCATGGAGGTATTGAAGGCCTTTCCTAGTCGGATCCTCAATATTCATCCGGCCCTTTTGCCCAAGTTTGGAGGGAAAGGTATGTACGGTATACATGTGCATGAAGCCGTGATCG
>JAEURO010000114.1:0-8414 GCA_016788345.1 Chthonomonadaceae bacterium | reverse complement strand
GGAGTCAGGGTGTACTGTCCACGTTGTTACAGAGAATTACGACGAGGGCCCCGTCGTTTTGCGGACGACCTGTCCTGTCCTGGACTCTGACACGCCAGAGACTTTGGCAGCCCGCGTACTTAAGCTTGAGCAGAAAGCTTATGCCCAGGCTATTGAAGACTATGTCACAAGAAATGAGCAATTCTGACCATCCACGGATGCTAAAGGTCGTTTTCCCGCTTCTGAGAGTTGCGGCCTATCTCCTATTCTTGTTTTTTGCGGCGCCTCTGAGGGTGTTCGGCAGTTATAGAGTCCCACGTCATGGATCACTCTTGGTCATATCAAACCACATTTCGAACACTGATCCAGTCGTCGTCCAGTACGCTTGCCCTCGGTTGATCCACTTCTTGGCCCGCAAGGAGCTTTTTGACATGGGGCTGTTGGGGCGGATTATCAAGTGGTGGGGGGCAGTCCCGATCCGACAGAGTTCTGCTGACAAAGGAGCCATCAAATCGGCGGTCCAACTCCTGCGTGATGGTCAGGCGGTCGGCATCTTCCCCGAAGGGCAGCTCAGCCCAGACGGAAACCTGATTGAACTTCTCGAAGGGACCGCACTGATTGTTCGGCTTTCCGGCGCCCCATGTGTTTGCTTGGGGTTGCGTGGATCCAACAAGATGATGCCCTGCCCGAGCGTTATTCCGAGATGGGCCTTTGCCTCGGTTCAGGCTCGATGGGGGGAAGTCAAGACATTCTGCAAGGATTCAACGACAGAAGAGGTCATGTCTTGGGTCGAAGCTGAACTTCGATCGTTGACGGACCAGACCCTTGAATAGGCTGGACACCCAGCCGGGTAAAACAGACTTTCATGCGCCACTTTGTCCATGGGTCCGACGGGCAGAAATATGGGCCTGCGGACATGGCGCTCATGAGGCAGTGGATCCAGGAGGGCCGACTAACCGAATCGACCCTGGTCGAGCCAGAGGTCGGTGGAATTCCCTTTGCGGCAAAGAACATTCCTGGCCTGTTCCCTTCCAGTCCAACTGAGGCTTCGTTTGCGCCCTATCCCTATCAAAACGTTAATCTTGGGGCGGACTATGTGAAGGCCGGACAGTTTGCGACCGCCGCTTGGATTTTGGCGGTGGTCGGCCTGTGTTTGTGTTGGTGCTTGCTCAATCCAGTTTCGATTTATTGCGCCGTGAAAGCGCGAAACTTCGGCCATCCAAACGGCAGGAGCCTCGTCATCATCATGGTCATCTTTGGTGTCTTTTCTGCGGTAGTAAACATCGCTGCTGGCCTTTGGGTCCTACAGAATGGTTCTGGTTTCCCGTTTCAGACGCTTGCAAATTGACCCTTGAGGGCTTCGACATGGCTGAGCGCTTCCCAAGGAAATCCTGTGTGGCCAAAATGACCGTTGCGGGCAGTTTGACGATAGCGCATGTCTCTAAGCTTGAGTTGGGCATCTATGCCCCTGGGGGACATGTCAAAAGTGTCTCGAATCCTACTCACTATGCGCTCAATACCAACCGTTTCGGAACCAAATGTCTCGACATTCACGGCGACAGGTTGGGCGACCCCGATCGCGTATGCCAAGGAGATAAGGCACCGTTCGGCTAACTGCGCTGCGACAACGTTTTTGGCTACGAACCTAGCCATATAGGCTGCTGACCTATCGACTTTTGTCGGATCCTTGCCGCTGAATGCACCCCCTCCATGAGGCGCAAGGCCACCGTAAGTGTCGACGATGATTTTTCGCCCAGTCAGGCCTGTGTCGCCAGCCGGCCCACCCCGAACAAACCTTCCCGTAGGGTTGATGTGGAAACGAATGTCACCTTTGACGTAGGGAGCGTACTTTTCCAAGACTGGCTTAATGATATGTTGTTGTACCAGCTCTGGCATGTGCTTTTCTATTGACTCTTGATGCTGCTGACTTACGACAATTGTGTCGATGGCGCTTGGCTTTCCATCCTCGAACGCTACCGACACTTGGGCCTTTGCGTCGGGACGGAAGCCAGGGTTGGATTCAGAGTTACGAACGGCGACGGACTGGCGCATGAGGGCGTGACTGATGCTGATGGGGAGGGGCATTAACTCTTGAGTCTCGTTCGTGGCATAGCCAAACATCATGCCTTGGTCACCAGCACCACCTCCCTCTACCCCTTGGGCAATGTCAGGAGACTGCGGTTGGATGGCGACCAAGACCCCGCAGTTCTCGCCATCGAACCCAACTTCGGTCGATGTATAACCAATTGATTTGATCGTCTCTCGGACGACGGCCTGAACGTCGACATACCCGGCGCTAGTCACCTCACCACTGACGACAGCACATCCGTGGGCCAGCATGGTTTCAATCGCGACCCTGCATCTTTCAGCCTCGCTGATCTTGCCTGATTGCAAAAGCGATTGGTCTGCATCCAAAAAAGCGTCCAGGAGGGCGTCAGAAATCTGGTCTGCAACTTTGTCCGGGTGTCCCTCGCTGACAGACTCAGATGTGTAAATTCGGGTCATGTGGATAGCAAAATTGTACCTGGGAGCGGTGCGACAGCCCAGGGTGGACCGTCCAAACACTGGCAGCACCTATGAAGCGAATAGGAGTCTTGACGAGTGGAGGTGACTCCCCGGGGATGAATGCGGCTGTCCGCGGCGTAGTTCGTGCAGCGCTTGGCCGTGGGGTCACAGTGACCGGGTTTCTACATGGTTGGCAAGGGGTCATTGACAACGAAGCCCTCGAAATGACGTCCAAGACCGTAGGTGGCATCATCGCCCAGGGCGGGACTGTTCTGCGCACGGCCCGTTCCAAGGAGTTTATGTCTCCAGAAGGGCGCGTCAAGGCCATGGGCGTCCTCAAGAGCGAAGACGTTGAGGGCCTTATTGTGATTGGTGGTGACGGATCCCTGACTGGTGCGAAGGCGCTCTATGACGAATTTGATTTTCCGGTCGTGGGAGTGCCCGGGTCAATCGACAACGACATAAGCGGCACGGACTTTTCCATCGGATTTGACACCGCTGTCAACACTGCAGTGGCTGCTATTGACAAGGTGCGAGACACGGCGTACTCGCACGAGCGGGTCTTTGTCATCGAAGTCATGGGCCGAGCGAACGGGTTCATCGCGCTCGAAGTCGCTTTGTCCTGCGGGGCTGAGGCGGTCATTGTGCCAGAGGTCCCCTATTCCTTACTTAACATCTGCGACTACCTGCGAAAGATGGCCGGGAAAGGGAAGCGCTCGGCGATCATTGTTGTTGCCGAAGGTGCTGCGAGGGCATCGGACATAAAAGAGTTTATTCAGAGCAACACGGGGTTTGAAGTGCGATATCTGGTCTTAGGGCACATGCAAAGGGGGGGGTCACCGACCGCGTTCGACCGCACCCTTTCGCTCAGGCTTGGGGCGATGGCGGCCAACCGTCTGATCAGTGGTTTTCATGGCGATATGGTCGGGGTAGACGGCCAGAAGCTAGTGAGCCACCCTCTGTCTTATGTCCTCAGCACAGAAAGGACGATCGACCCCGACCGGATGATGTTGGTCGATGTCATGGCTCAATAAGGTTCGACAGGTTACCGTCGTGCTCAAACCGTAGTCCAGCAAGTTCGATGTAAGCCCCCGGGTAACCAGGAAAAGTCGTCGCCCTGACACGCCGTCGAATTTCATCTTCGCCCATGTCTGGAGTTACCTTGCACAAATCGAGAAACTGGCGCCTTGTAAAGGGCTTTCTGGGCCAAGTTTCCGGGCTGATTGGTAATTGGGCGCGCCCGATCACTCCGTCGATGACACGTGGAAAAACACGTTTCAATTCGTCGTAGCACTTGAGAGTGAGGCTGTGCACTGAGTCGTTGGGATCGACTGGGAACCTCGACACGAGGAGGATCTTGCCCGTGTCCACACTCGGCTCCATCAAATGGGCGGTGACACCATACTCTTTGGCTCCGTCATAGATGGCAAAATTTGTGCAACCAGTCCCTGGATACTCGGGAGGACCCGGGTGAAAGTTGACAGCGGCCAACTCGGTCATGCGCAAAGCAGACTCGGGGACGATCCAAGCGGACATATAGGAGACAGTCAGGTCGACAGAGGACTCGAACTCGTGTGCGGGGAAAGGTTGTCCCGGCACGCCGACGTGGACTCTGACGTCACTGCAGACTGATCGAAGGTATTCAATCGCCTGTGTCAGACCGGGCCGGTCTTTTGCGAGCAGGACGGTCTTCATTAAGTCGAAATGATTGTGCCACGAAACAGAAGAGCCGGGCCAGACGGATCTGGCCCGGCTCGGTCGAGTTGAAAGAGGTCAGTGGCCCGTTGTGGCCGACTCGTCCTTTTTCTCGCCGCCGGTTGTACCTGCGGTCCCACCTTCCATCTTGTTCTCGCCGCCGGTTGTACCTGCGGTCCCACCTTCCATCTTGTTCTCGCCGCCGGTCGTGCCCGCGGTCCCGCCTTCCATCTTGTTCTCGCCGCCGGTCGTGCCTGCGGTCCCGCCTTCCATCTTGCTGTCGGAGCCAGCAGTTGTTGCTCCGCCAGTTTCCTTGCCTGTTTCTTCAGCTGGTCCACAGCCAACTGCGATGAGTGCGGTCACGCTTGCGATTGCCAATAGGGTCAATAGTTTTTTCATTTTTTCACCACTGAATTTACGGTGCGTTCTTGGGCACCGTACGGAGTTATAACGTGTCACCCGTGCGTTTCGCTCCCATATGGGCCAGAAATTGGCCACAAAGTCCAAATATTGTGTCTACAGCTTTCTTGGATCGGCGAAAGTGCCACTGATAGCCGTTGCCACAGCTGTGAGTGGTGAAACCAAATGTGTCCGTGACCCCGGCCCCTGACGGCCCTCATAGGGGCGGTTCGAAGTGGAAGCCGACCTGTCTCCTGGCCGGACAATGTCGCCATTCATTCCTAGGCACATGGAGCAACCGGCGCGGTGCCACTCAAAGCCAGCATCTGTAAACACTTTGTTTAGACCCTCTTGCTCGGCTTGTTCGCGGACAGCCGCGCTCCCAGGCACAACGAGCCCACGGACACCTTGTGCGACTCTATGGCCCTTGAGAAGCTTCGCTGCTGAGCGAAGGTCTTCGATCCTGGCATTCGTACACGACCCAATAAATACGGTGTTAACCTTCAAGTCCTCGACTTTTGTACCCGGAGTCAGGCCCATATACATCTGGGCCCGGCTCTCGCCTGCGTCTGCGGGCTCTGGAATGATGCCATCAATGTCGACGGTCATAGCCGGAGTTGTGCCCCAACTCATCTGAGGCTTGAGCCCAGTCGCGTCGAGCTGCTCAGTCCGGTCAAATGATGCGCCTTGGTCAGTCGCAAGTGACCTCGAATACTCTGCGAGGCGGTCGAATTCTGCTCCCTTTGGTGCGAACTGTCGGTTTTCGGCTGCGACATAACTTAGTGTGGTGTCATCGGGAGCGATCATGCCTGCCCGCGCCCCCATCTCAATACTCATGTTGCAAATGGTCATGCGGCCCTCCATGGACTGTGATGTGATGGCTTCACCCCTGTACTCCACTACAAATCCAGTGCCTCCGTTGGCTCCCAACTTTCGAATGATTGCCAGTATCAAGTCTTTGGCAGTGACCCGGTCACCTAGCCTACCAGTGGTCTCGATCGCCAAGGTCTTGGGCTTGCTCGCTTGGCGTAAAGTCTGCGTCGCCAGGACGTGCTCGACTTCTGTTGTCCCAATGCCAAAGGCGAGAGCGCCAAACGCACCGTGGGTCGAAGTGTGGCTGTCCCCGCAGACAATGGTCAACCCCGGCAACGTGATCCCAAGCTGGGGGCCGATGATGTGGACGATGCCTTGTCGAGGGTCATCGTAACCAAAAAGCGGGACTCCAAACTCTTTGCAATTGCGGTCGAGCGCGGCAAGTTGTTTGCCGCTCAGTGTCGACTCGTCAATCTGACGTCCGTCGGTCGGGACGTTGTGGTCGGCTGTGGCGAAGGTGAGATCGGGCCTGCGGACCTTGCGGCCTGCTTCTCGTAGGCCATCAAAGGCCTGGGGCGACGTGACCTCGTGGACAAGGTGCCGGTCGATGTAGAGCAGGGCCCCACCTCCATCGAGGTCTGCGACCTTGTGCGCGTTCCAGACTTTTTCGAACAGGGTTTTGGGCATGTGTGGTTCTATTTTGGCTGGCAAATCGGGCGAACATGACCTAATGGACTTATTCAGGGCTTAGTGGCACGATGGATTCAAAAGTTCGCCCAACATGCGTCTAAAGTTTGTGCCATCTCGTCTCTATTAATGCCAAATGAGAGTGACGTTGCCGGAACTGCCGGGAGCCGGATACGAAGTTTACGAGTGGCGACACGCTTCAGCGATCTTAAGATCGGACTTTCCGGACGAATGGAAAGATGTTATGAACATTCTTAAGTCCTTCAAGGTGAAGAGGTCACACATCATGGTGGGCGGAGGCGGCAAAACAAAGCTAGCGCAGGAAATTGACTCGGAGTTCAAATCTCGAGGTTGGACAGAAAAGCAGTTCTTGACTGAGATCAAAGTTGACGCGAAAGTTCATGAGACTCCGACGCACAAGGTGGACTGTGTCAAAGGGCGCGTCGCCCTCGAACTTGAATGGTCGAACAAAGATCCTTTTTTCGACCGCGATCTTAATAATTTTCGCTTGTTGTTTGATCTTAGGGCTATCAGCGTCGGTATCATCATCACGAAGGGAGAGGACTTGTGACAAGTGTTTGAGAACCTAGGAATTTGGAACAAATATGGAACTTCAACCACTTGGATTCCTAAGTTGCTTCCTAGGATCGAAGGGGGCGGAGGAGGTGGTTGCCCGATTCTTGCCTTTGGAATAACTGCGACACTCTACGAACCAAAACTATGAACGAAAGACCTGACATCCAGAAAGCAAGTCAAAAGGAACTTGAAGATTGGTTTGCAAAATTTGCAGCTCGAGACCTGCTGGAGCATGCACCTCAGGTTTTCGGAACTGTCTATGCGGATCCCCCTTGGAGGTTTACAAACCGAACCGGGAAAATGGCCCCAGAGTACCGACGGCTCAGGCGGTATCCCACTATGTCTTTTGAAGAAATCGCCGAGTTGCCAGTCGCCAGAATCGCAAGGCCCCAGGCGCATCTCTACCTTTGGGTACCAAACGCCTTAATCGCCGAGGGCCTGGACGTCATGCGGCGATGGGGGTTTGAGTACAAGTCGAATATTGTATGGTACAAGGTGCGCAAAGATGGAGGACCGGACCGCCGAGGTGTCGGTTTCTACTTCCGAAACGTCACCGAGTTATGCTTGTTTGGTGTGCGAGGCAAGAATGTACGGACGCTTAAACGAGGTCGGACACAGCCGAACATCGTCATTAGCCAAAAAACCTTTCACAGCCGTAAGCCTTCAGAGATGTATGAAATTATAGAGGGTTGTTCTAATGGTCCATTTATCGAACTCTTCTCCAGGAACGAAAGGGAAGGGTGGACTATGTGGGGAAACCAGGCCGGACTGCTCGAGGCGAGAGACGATGCTTACCGGTACGGCGACCGCCCGTTTGAAGTTCAAGGTCAATCTCAATTAAAGTTGCTCGAAAGCACCGTTCGAGTGTTTGAGGGGTAAGGTCCGGCTCGTTGAAAAATAAGCGTCCCGCTCTCAACAGAACAGAATCAACATCCTTGGTATAATCCTGTTCCGGTCTGGGGAGTTGCCCGAGTGGCCAATGGGAACAGACTGTAAATCTGTCGGCGAACGCCTTCACAGGTTCGAATCCTGTACTCCCCACCAGACTCTTGGCCCTGAAGGTCTTGGGCTGAGGGCCAAACCGGCCACAATTGAAAAGAGGTAAGCCTTTGTAGCTCAGCGGTAGAGCATCCCCTTGGTAAGGGGAAGGTCACGAGTTCAATTCTCGTCAAAGGCTCCAGATTTCTAAGGTTTTGAGACCCGGAACGCACGGACTTTCCATGCATTCGAGCCTTCTTTTATGAGCCCGATTGTTATGACGGCGGGCCCATTGGCAAATTGAGCCTCATTGACATATGTGGCAGTGTCGACCCTTCCTGAACCCGTCGAAGTCCTCGTGTGGAAGCCTGTCATCGTTCCCGTGCCAGACTTGTAGGCGCCGTACTCAGATTTCCACACTCCAAAGAGGGCTTTCATTTCTGCCTCTGAGGTCGACGTGACCTCTTGGCTCGACAACGGCAAAAGAGTCTTGTAGTCCCAGTCTTGGCAGACAGTCGCGACGACTTTGTCGCCTGTTGGCACGACGGTCTTGGAAATACCTTGATAGGCCTGGACACCAGAAAAAACCAAGACGGCGCCTCCTCCACAGCACAGCAAGAGGAAACCCGCGATGATTCCGAGCGTGACCTTGACACTTTTGCTCATTCCGCCTGATTATGGTTCAACTCGCTGAGGGGCTCCCCGGTAAACTCCCAAGCATGGACAAAGTCCGAAACAGCGCTCAACTGGCTCTCGAAGGTCTAATTTTCGACGGCATGACT
>JAEURO010000113.1 GCA_016788345.1 Chthonomonadaceae bacterium | reverse complement strand
ACAGGCCGTTCGAAAACGGCCAGGGGCTTGACAAGAAACCATAGAATCACGCGCCCTGGATGGCCCTCAATGTTCCTTCGGAACCAGGACAAGAGCGCACAAACCATCACTCTTGTCCTTGCCACCTGGCGGGCCAGCCACCTACCTCTGGCTGAGGGCTGTAAAATTGCGCCATGATTTGGTACGGTCGTTCAAAGTCAGTGCAAGTTCGTAGGAGTGATCCGAAGTCTAGGGGTCGCAATGGCTAAGCAGGATCCAGAAGGGAAGCGCCAAGCGCGCGCGAGGGCGCATGCGGCAGAAGAAGCTTTAACTTTACTTGCGGTAGCTAGGAATAGATTGTTTGCCATCGGTGACAGCGAGCTAGAGTCCGCAATTGGGAACTTGCGCCGTGACCTTCGTCGGACGTTTGAGGCTGATTCGGGGCGGAGTGGCGGACACTTGGAGCCTAGAGTCAAGTATAAGGGGCGGTCACAACATCTGGCCCTTGAACGAGGAAGAGGCGTGATCACTCTTTACCTTGACGAAAGTGGCAAGCCAGAGCCTTCGTTAGAGCAACCGCTATTTGTCCTAGCTGGTGTGGCCATGGATGAAGACGCCAGCGCAGACTATGTCCGACGGGCCGATTTGCTCAAAGATCGATTTGGAATATCTAAGGACGTTAGCCTGCATGCCCCGCAGATCGAGAAGGGTCTAGACGATTTTGCGTTTGGTGGTGACCAGCAAAAGTTGAATACGTTCCAGCAAGCAATAGCAGAGCTTGTTCGTGACAGTTCCTTCCGACTCTTGGGGTCTGTTATCCGCAAAGACGCTTTGTCGGCAACTATTCGTGCTGGAGAGGACTATTTGAACCTGCCCCCTGGGCTCTATGAGATGGCACTTACCTTCGTCGCTGAGCGGCTGGTTGATATGTTGCACTCAGACCAAGAGTTGAAGCCGTGCGGCCGTCTCGTCTTCGAAAGCATTGGTAATCGAGAAGATGCGGAGCACCAGCGGGCGTTTGCAGACCTACTGTTGCTCGGCAGTGAATTTGTGTCCGACGGATGCTTTCGAGGCTGGCTCCAACCGGGATGTGAATTTCGTTCAAAGGGCGGATCGCATCCTCTAGAATTGGCGGACTTAGCCGCAAGAGCCCTCCTCACATGGGCTCGCGACGGAAGACCTGACGAGCATTCATTCTGGGACTTGTGGGCTCACCGAATCACGACTCGCCAGGACGTCGAACGAGGGAAATTCGGGGTCAAAGTTTTTCCAGACGCAGACATTCGGGACGAGATTATCAGAATTCGCGAACGATGTCGTGATAAAAAGGGTGAGGCTTGAGAAGGTCGGCGTCGACCAACCGGTCGATCCGCCCCGTCCGACTGGACCATTCGCCTCAACATAATTATACGGTCGAAATAGACAAAAGTGTCAACCCAATCTTTCCTGGCACTCAGATATACCCGGACCAAAGTCCGATTTGGCCCGCAATCCTACTTCGCCACAGCCACAGGCGTCAGAGTCCGAGCCGGAGCAACAGGAGCCGAGGGCCGGACAATCTCCCGATAAAGCGAGTCCCGCTCGACTGGCTCCCTTCCGGCCTCGCGGATCATGTGGCACATGTTGTCGTAGGTCAGGGCCTGTGACTTGTTGCCGAACTCTCCTTCTTTGTAGGTGATCTCATACTCGTGGACCAGGCCGTCGGTGTCGTCGGCGCCGTACCAGAGCGAGGCCTGGGTGACCTCGGGGGTGTTCATGATCCAGAAACTCTTGATGTGCGAAAAGTTGTCGAGCATCAGGCGCGCGACCGCGATGTTGCGCAGGTCGGTGTAGCCGGTCATCGGCTTGATGTCGGGCAGGTCGGTCCCTTCGGGGTGGAAGGACAAAGGCGTGAAGCAGACGAAGTGGCCGGTCTCGTCCTGGAGCTCGCGCAGCTGGCGCAGGTGGTCGGCGCGCTCAAAGTCGGTCTCGGTGTGCCCGTAGAGCATCGTCGCGTACTGCAACAGCCCGAGCCCCGCCGCCGCCCGGGCCACGCTTTTCCAGCCCTCGCCGTCGAGCTTGCGGTAAGGTCGGAACATGGTGCAAGTGTCTCACAATGTCGTGCTCTCGGTTTTGTTTCTAGGAGTCCTCCAGGGGTGTTCGAAACCAATACCACGCCCAACGATCTCGCTTCACGAGGCTGCTAGAACTGGCAACCTCGCCCAGATCGAGTCACATCTGCACTATGGTTGTGATGTGAATGCTCTGGAAATTGTCGCTTGGCAGGATCAAAGCGGGTCGATTCGGAGTTCGAAGAGAGCCACACCACTTCACGCAGCAGTTTATGGTGATCAACGTGACGCGATAGTGCTTCTAATGAAAAACGGTGCCAACCCTGCAGCAACTTCTGAATTTGTATCTGAGCCGGGCGAGATCAGAGACCCAATTCTCAAAGAACTGACGCGCGCCACCCCGCTAAGTGAGGCCGTGTTCCTTGACCGAGTGAATGCCTTGCGTGCACTTGTCGAGTCAGGAGCAGACGTCAACGCCTCTGGCAATCGGTTGATAACCCCACTTGCGATGGCGCGGAACATGCATCGCGACCAGATCGCATCATATTTGCAGAACCATGGCGCTCACGAGTGACAAACAACCCAGCGGAGCCGACCTGCGTCGGCTGGTCAACGAATATCTTGAGAAGAGTGCGAGGGAGTCGGTGGCGGAACGTCTCTGGTGGCAGCGCAGACCATCAATCGAAAACACAATCCGCCTTGCAAGCCTTGCCGAATTTCGTGGAAAGAAACATGCACATCAAAGGAGGATACGAAGTGAAGTGCTAATGCTAGGTCGCGACCGGCTCCTGGCCAACATAGGGCGGATTGAAAACTGTCGTTCTTTCGAGAAGCTTCACGAGCTCGTCTGCGGCAGTATCGATGTTGTCAAGGGCCTAGGCGTGCTGTACAAATATGATGTGGCCTGGAGGATCAGCGCGAAGTTAGGCTTCACGCCAACGGTTGTATATCTTCACGCAGGAACACTCTTGGGCGCCAAAAGACTTGGCATTGGTGAGACAGGTACAGCCGAGGTAGAAGCCTTTCCTGCTGACCTTCGTCGATTAGAGCCTTGGCAATTGGAGGACTTTCTATGTCGGTTCAAGGATTACCTTTGATTCTTTGAAGAGTTGCTTTTCCTGGCATCGCCAAGTACTGCGGCATTTTCGGCACGTGGATTACCAGCTAGCATTGTAATTTGGCGTGCAATCGCCGCTACTGTGCCATAGCCACTGGCGTTAGCGTCCGCCCCCGGGCTTCAACCACCGCTGGCCGGACGATCTCCTGATAAAGCGAGTCCCGCTCGACTGGCTCCCTTCCGGCCTCGCGGATCATGTGGCACATGTTGTCGTAGGTCAGGGCCTGTGACTTGTTGCCGAACTCGCCTTCTTTGTAGGTGATCTCGTACTCGTGGACCAGGCCGTCGGTGTCGTCGGCGCCGTACCAGAGCGAGGCCTGGGTGACCTCGGGGGTGTTCATGATCCAGAAACTCTTGATGTGCGAAAAGTTGTCGAGCATCAGGCGCGCGACCGCGATGTTGCGCAGGTCGGTGTAGCCGGTCATCGGCTTGATGTCGGGCAGGTCGGTCCCTTCGGGGTGGAAGGACAAAGGCGTGAAGCAGACGAAGTGGCCGGTCTCGTCCTGGAGCTCGCGCAGCTGGCGCAGGTGGTCGGCGCGCTCAAAGTCGGTCTCGATGTGCCCGTAGAGCATCGTCGCATATTGCAACAGGCCGAGCCCAGCCGCCGCCCGGGCGACGCTCTTCCAGCCCTCACCGTCGAGCTTGCGGCCGAACAGCTCCTGGTGGACCCGGTCGCTGAGCACCTCGATCCCCCCGCCGGGCAGCGAGTCCAGCCCCGCCTCGATGAGGTCCTTGAGCGCCTGTTCGTGGGTCACCTTGCCGACCCGGGCGATCTCCTCGATCTCGACCGCGGTGAAGGCCTTGACGTGGACGCCGGGGAGCACCTCCTTGACCGCCCGCACCAGGTCCATGTAGTACGAATAGGGCAGGCGCGGATTGATGCCGCCGACCATGTGGACCTCAGTGATCTCGACGTCCCGGTGCCACTCCAGCCGCCGCTTGACCTCCTCGATCGTGAACTCATAAGGGTCCGGCCCGCCTTTTTTAGCGTAAAACGAGCAGAACTTACAGAACTTGTTACAGATGTTGGTGTAGTTGATGTGCTGGTTGCGGACGAAGTAGGTGCGTTTGCCGTGCAGCCGCTCGCGGACGATGTTGGCCATCTTGCCGACGGCGGTGAGGTCCGGGTGCTGGTAGAGCCGCACCCCGTCCTCGACGCTCAGCCGCTCCTGCTTTTCGACTTTCTTGTAGATGTCGAGCAGGTCGGCGGGGATGACGCGTTCGGCGGCGATGGGCATCGGTCGGGTTGAATTTTCAGGGCTGACTGAAACTTGGTACCATTGTATCCCGCAATTCGTGCCAAAGAAGAATTTTGGGCCGACAGCCGAAAGGGCGAAACGAGGGGAGGTGCTCGTGGTGATTGTCAACAACCACCGAGACTGGGAGATCGTGCGTGATCAACTCTGGTACCGAATCCCCGTCAAGCACACCCCGCGCCGTTGGCCCCCGGGCCACCTGGCCTTCTTTTTCACCAAAGTCTTCGGCGAAGACGCGCACAGGATACGTTTCTATGGCAAGGTCGCGAAGCTCGACCGCGTCCAGCGAAAGACACTCTTTCCCGACCAAGCTTTCGACCCTCGGGCGGAAGATTGGTACCACCAGATCCACCTCGTAAGCGTCGAAGAACTTTCCAAACCGATCGGTTCCCGCCCGCGACGGATCGTGTTCATCCCGACCACGGAGAAGAAGCTTCGTGAAGCGGACGAAATCAACGATTTGTTCGACGACAGCCCTTTGGAGGACGCTCTCTGGAAAGAACTGAAGAAGCGCAAGGTTCCCGTGGACCGGCAGTACTATGTCGAGTCAGAAGGGGAATGGTTCGCGCTTGACTTTGCTATATTCTGTAAGAACGGAAAAATTGATGTGGAGACTGACGGCGACACCTGGCACGTCGACAAGGGCCGCGCCACCACAGACAATCAGCGCAACAACGCCCTGGCGGCCGACGACTGGAAAGTTCTTAGGTTCAACACGATGCAGGTCCGAGAGCAGATGAACGAGTACTGTGTGAAGAAAATTCTTGAGACTGTGAGCCGCCTTGGCGGGCTGGAAGACGGAACAGACTCCACTCGGGCGTACTACCGCTCCCGGGACGGTGTCGTCGAGCAGATGAATTTGTTTGAGTCGAAAGACTAAATTCATGTACGTGCATCGGACGGACCGTGTTGCCAGGCTGATGTATCGAACAGCCTGGTTCAAAGAACATGTGCTTGTCATGGGGCCGCAGGTCGAGCGTTCCGCAGGAAACCTGGGTACACAAGACATATCCCGGCCACGCGCCAGCGTTGCCCGGTAAGTAGCAATTTTCGTCGCGCGAAGAGCTGCATGCCGGAATCCAGTGCAGCTGCTCACGGCACCAATGAGTTCGCATGATCGCTGACTGCCCGCAACAGGGCGTCGATCCGAGATGACGAAAGATCAAACCTGGCTGTCCCATCTGTTTTCATATAGTAGCGGCCCAGCTGAATCATGCTCTCGAGCTCGGTCAACGTAGCAGCGTGCTCGGGCGCCAGCGAAACTTTGGCATCGGCGGCGAGCTTGAGTAGTGGATGACCTCTCTTCGGCGGTGACTGGTGGATTGCGATGATTCCCTTCAGAGTGCACTCGATGGACATGCCAGCCAACATGGCGGCGGGGCGGATCATCTCCAGCCTTTCCATCGCTGACCAATAGGAACGGTTGGCGCGACGCGGAATCTCGCCTGTGCCGCCCTCAGGCGCCGGGGCAAGGTCCCGCCATCGCTTCTGTCCTGCCTGCGCTTCTCTAAGCAAGGCCCGATAGGATCGTTCGAGCACATTGGCCGCCTTGAACCAATGAAAACTCGAGCGATCATCGAACCCGATACCGACGAATCCAAGCCCAATTCCCTTCTGTGCCATCACATTGGTACCAACGGGTGGCATGAATGAATCGATGCGGGGCCTTTCGCACATCACTCGTACCAGGCTATTCGTTTCACCCATGTCGCTTGCGACAACAGGAGGATCTGATTGTTCCTTCGGAACCAGGACAAGAGCGCACAATCAATCACTCTCGTCCAGTCCACCCGGCCGTCTGGCCTGATTCTCAGCAGCAAAGTCGAACTCCGAGCAACGACAAAGCAATATATCGTGAGGCGAGATCAGGGTTTTGCCGCTTATCTATGCGGTCCAATGGTCTGCACTAATTGCAGGCGGGCTGTGTGCGTTCCACCGCCGTTGTTCACTTGCGCGAGCCCCAACAGGAATCCGCCTGGATTGGAGGATTGGCAAAGGGTCGTACTGAACTCGTATTGACGGGTCGCTCCTGGACAAAGGCCGCGCCATGACCACCGAACGCTGCCATTTGCCCGATAACTATTGAGAACCCGATCAAGCCACCCATCTGTGCGTCCTTCTCCAGAAGCGACGATCACGCCACCACCTCCGTCCGGCAAACACGCGTTGCTGAACGAGCCTAGCGGGTTCTGATTTTCTTTCCGCCAGTTCAGAATTCCACTCGAACTGATAGATTCTGTGACAGACCGCCAATCATCGTATCGAAATTGTGCTTGATTCCAAAGGTAGGCGCCCCCAGTCCAATAGAGATTGCCCAATCCGTCGACACATGCGTCGTAGCTGGCTTCCGTCCAGTTCGACCCAGGAGCCGTACTGTCTCTCTGCCAAATCATGTTCCCGGTAGCGTTATCGAAAGCCATTACTGAAGCTGTCCACCCCGACGAAGCAGATGATCCAACAGCGTAGAGACGCGAGCCCGATGGTAGCAATTTGCATATGCTCCAAAGACCTACCCGTTGATGCCACAGTATTTGTCCTGTTGTGGCTGAACATCGAACGATTACCCCTTCTTGAGGGTCCCAATCATAACCGCCCGCCCCGACAAAGACATCTCCGCTACTAGTAACCGAAATGTCTGCTATCCTTAAGGGATATCCACCCAATAGCTCTCCAAATGACTGAAATGTCGATTGCCACGAAAGCCCACCTGCAAGATCAAACTTCATCAGTTTTGCAATCATATTGGCCGTAGCGTACACATATGCGGATCCGTCCGAACCGATAGTCACGGCGCCGTATCGACCTGTCGAATCTGCTAGATTCCACAGTTCTATGCCTGTATTGGTGTCAATGCACGAAATGAAGCCGTATGGCACACCGTTGGCGTCCCAATTGTCGCCCACGATGTACAGACGGTGGTTGGTATTGTCAATCTCGCTGTCCTGGACGTAGCCAGCGATGTTGTGATGTTGCCACAACCGAAGCTGACCGTTCTTCGAGAATTTGATCCGGTTGTACTGCCCTCCGTAGGTGTTGCACACCGAGTACCCGAGGCCCTGGTCATCACAGTGAAGCCCCCGGTAAACAAAGGGCCACGAACCCTCCCAGTGGTTGGAGACGTACTTGACTTGCGGCAGTCCGATGCTAGCCAGGAAGCAAATTAGCCAACTACAGAGCACTCGTCGTAGCGTACTCATGCCCCCATGATATCACAGTTGGGGGGCACAAGACACCACCCTGGCCACGCGCACGCCATAAGGTACATTTGCCGCATGGGCAAATGGGCGAGGATTGTCGCGCTGGTGCTTCCATTAGCTCTAGGTTCAGTCAACGCCGGTGCGATGGTACTCGACTTCGAAAATTTAGGCATCCGGGACGGCGACCCCTTGCCCAACGGCTACGGACAAGTGGCCAATTGGAGTTCTGGCTTCTGGCTGTACTGGAACACACCGTTTCCGCCATACATTCCTAAGTCGGGCACTGGCTTCATCTATTCGGTAGGGACAGGACGAATAGTATTTGGTCAAGATGTTCACTTTGCTGGCGCCTGGTTCTTCGGTGACAGGGGGCACGGTGGCTATATCCCCATTTTCTTTGAGCTGTACAGAAACAATGCGCTTGTGGCGTTAAGTGACCGTCTGGACCTTGGTGACGCCCCGAGATTTTTAGCATCGGGATACAACGGGGACATTGACGAGGTACGGGTAATCGGTGACTACCAGTTTTTTGGTATGGATGATTTCGAGTACGTGCCAGTTCCTGAACCAGCTTCCATTGTGCCATTGTCCCTGGCACTTGCGGCAATGGTGCGTCGAAAACGACACAATGGCGGGGTGGGGAGCAACTTTTCGAAAAGAAGTCCAGTCTTCCCCTCTGGGATCCGCGTCCTGGGCACAAGAGGGGCTTTCCCGGGTGGCGTGATTCTATGGTTTCTTGTCAAGCCCCTGGCCGTTTTCGAACGGCCTGTCGTTCTTGTAGACGCTCCAAGCGGTCCTGAGGATCTTGCGCGCGAGGATGACGGTGGCCTCTGTCGGCGCCCTTCCTTTGTCCCTGTGCGCTTGGTAGTAGGGCTTCCAATGTGCGTGCCTTGACGCGCTGCGCGCGGCCATGAAGAGTGCGGTCCGGAGTTCCGAGTTGCCTTGGTGGCTCAGCCTGCGGCGCCCTTTGCTTTGCCCTGAGTCCCTGGCTTGAGGGTCCATCCCGGCGTAGGCGACGAGGCTGTCGGAAGTCGGGAAGTCTCCTCGTTCCAGGGCCATCACGAGCGAGGCGGCGCTCACCGGCCCAATGCCAGGGATGGTCAAGAGCAGCGCATACCCGGGGTGGCCTTTCAGGAGCGCCGCCAACTGGGCGCTGAGTTCCTTTTCGCACTTTCGCAGCTCCTCCATCGCGCTGGCGAGCGCTCCTCCCGCGTCGCCCGTCTGGCCCGCCACGAGCTCGAGGCTGACCCGGCTTTCGACGACCGCGCGCCTTTCTGCGACC
>JAEURO010000112.1:8642-8988 GCA_016788345.1 Chthonomonadaceae bacterium | reverse complement strand
CTGAATGCCTAGTTGTCGAAGACGCCCCAAACGGGGTCAAGGCAGGTGTAGCAGCGGGTTGCCACACTGTCGGGATCGACCGCGAGTCCAACAGGCACCTCAAACACGCCCACAGGGTTGTGAAATCCTTCAGCGAATTGTAACTTAACACTTGTCGCTTGAGAAATACTTAATCCGGTCTCAAGACTCCTAAAGCCGGCGACCGCATGTGAGCAAAGTCCAAACAATAGAAAGCCCCCTCTCCCGTTCACGGGGGAGGGGGTTGGGGGTGGGGGCCGGACCGGGAATTAGCCGGTGACGACCAACTAGGACAAGTACAAGGCCGTCGCCAACACCTGGAGAACGA
>JAEURO010000112.1:0-8632 GCA_016788345.1 Chthonomonadaceae bacterium | reverse complement strand
TGTTGGCCGAGTCGAAGCCCGTGCACGGGAAGGCGACCACTTGGAAGCCGACCGCGCTGACTTCGATCTGGCCGGTCATCGCGCCGCCGCCGCCGACATAGTCAGCAAGCGTGCCACTGACGGCGCCAGTCGAGTCGTGGGGCAGAGAACCGACGCTCTGGTTGACAACGCTCGTGTTCACGAACGCGCTCGTCGTCTTGTTCTGAACCTTCAGCGTGATCGCTTGTCCGCCACCGGTCTTGCTGCCGATGCGAGTGTTGAAGCTGATCGCGGTGACCGAAGCGGCTGCCTTGGTCGTCGTGTAGTTCAGGTTCGCACGGATGAACGGCGAAGTCGGGAACGGCACGAAGAACTTGCAGATGTTCCGGATGTTCCCATCGTTGCTGGCCCAGCTGGCGAGGTTGCCGCCGCTGCCGGTCGTGCCGAGCAGGATCTGCTCAGACGTCGGGGCGAGCGTCTCGGTGGTCGCGCCAGGAGTGTACAGGAAGCAAACCATTGCGCCGAGTGGTTCGGGGCATAGCCCAGCGAGGTAGCTGTACAACTCGTCGGGAGTGAGAATGAGATCGATGGTGACATCGTCATCCCATTGCAGGTCACTACAAGGAGGAGTCGGGTTGCCCGCATTGATTCCCCATAGCATGCATTGACCGAGCAAGGTGATCGTGTTAGTGCTGGCATCGACATCGCCTGCGAGCTGCAGGGTTCCACCGCTTCCGTCGGTCGGCATTTGCCAGCCGAAACCAAGACCGTCAAGGTCGATGTCCGAGTAATAGTAGAAAGGACTGCTCATTGCGAGCGTTCCATAGCTGGCGACAACGCCGTCATAATCGCCACGACCGGCAGCAGTGCCGTCATTGGGGTCAAGTCCATTGACGTCGTCCGGGAAGTTCTCGGTGGTGAAAATGAAGTACTGGAAGTCGAACAGCGCGTCGCTTTCAGTGTAGAAGCCCACACCTGCCCTGTCGCTGACCAAGCCTGCTGCGCCGCTTACGACTTTGAGGTCGTTATATCGGTACCCAGGGATATAGCCATCGCCAAAGAACCAGCGGCTGCCAGCAGTGATCACGCTGTCGCAGTTTGCCGTGTAGGCCGGGTTGTTACCCGGAGCCAGGCTGACCGCGTCTGTGAACTCATACTCGTCATAAGCTGTCGTTTGCGAATTTGCAATGTGAGTCTGATTGGCATGATAAGGAATCCACGGGCCAACCCTCTTATAGGTCAGGTTCCCGTTGAGATCCACGGTCGCAACAGCCTTAGCCACGCGAATGGGATCAACCTTGATTCCTCTCTGAGCCTGGTGCAATGACTTGCCTTGGGCAAAGCCAGACAACGAACAAGCTGCGAGGGCGCAGATGCTCAAGAATCGAACGCTAATATTCATAGCACCTTCATCCTATCACGTTAAGGGTTTAATAAGTCCTGGCAACCATGCAAAAATCGCAGACAATCTGGCAAAAATACGGGCAGCCCCTTCGAACTTTCACACTTGCGTGACATGAATCGATCCCTCATTGTGATTCCGGCCCGAATGGGAAGCACCCGTTTTCCAGGCAAACCCTTAGTCGAGCTCTTCGGCAAGCCGATGATCCAGTGGGTTTACGAGGCCGCAAGGCAGGTGGGCGATACGGTCATCGCCACTCCGGACCATGAGATCATGGAAGCAGGCCAAGCATTTGGAGCTAGAGTGGCTCTGACCTCTCCACACCACAGGACAGGGACAGATCGGATCGCAGAAGTAGCGCAAGCGATCGAAGCAGACTTTTACGTCAATGTACAAGGGGACGAGCCCTTGATTGAGCCCAAGTCCATCAGAGACTGCCTGGGTGCCCTGACAAACGGGGGCGAAGCTGACGTGGCGAGCGTGTGGGCCCCTTGTCCAATCGCAGATGAAGATAACCCTGCGGTCGTAAAAGTTGTCCTTGATAGAGCTGGACATGCCTTGTACTTTTCACGGTTTCCAATACCCAATGTGAGGTCAGATCGACCGGCCTTACTGAAGAAGCATGTTGGCCTATACGCGTTCACCCGGGATGCCCTACTCAAGTTTTCGCACTGGGAGCCTGGTGAACTGGAGAAGGCCGAGAGCCTAGAGCAACTCAGGTTCTTGGAGAATGGGCTCCGTGTTGCCATGGTTCGCGGTGAATCGGCCATCGGGGTGGACACTCCTGAACAAGCTGAGGCCGTCGCCGCTCTCTTAGCGGCGGGTGAACCAAGGAACCTTTGAAGTGATACACTAAGGGTCGTAGAGCTTCTATGCCAGAGAACGCAAAAGCCGCGCCGGCGGATATCGGCACCAGCGACTTTGACAACTTGCTTGCGCTGGTTCGTTCTCATCTGCCAGAGGCCGACCTCAGCGTCTTGCAACGTGCCTATGATCTCGCATGCAAGGCTCATGAGGGTCAGTTCCGAAAGAGTGGTGAACCCTACGTCCAACATCCGGTAGAGGTCGCGAAGATTGTCGCTGGGCTCCACATGGACGATGTGTCCATTGTCGCCGCGCTTCTTCACGACACTGTCGAAGACACGAACGTGAAACTCGAAGCGGTGTCCGAGCAGTTTGGGCCTGAGGTCGGTCACTTAGTGGGTGGCGTCACAAAACTTCGACTCAACATTGGACTCGACGCCACAGACCGCCAGAGGGCCGCTGCGGAAACCACCCGTGCCGCCGAGAGTTTGAGAAAGATGCTCTTGGCGATGGCACAAGACGTCCGGGTCATGGTGATCAAGCTGGCAGATCGTTTGCACAACATGAGGACATTGGATGCTCTGCCCCCAGAGAAGCGGACACGGATTGCCAACGAAACCATGGACGTTTATGCACCATTGGCAGCTCGATTAGGCATTTGGCAAGTCAAATGGCAACTCGAAGACTTGGCCTTTAAGGCACTTCACCCCCAGGAGTTCCAGTCGATTAGCGAACTCGTGGCCAAGAGCCGCGCCCAGCGCGAAGAGGAACTGCTATCGGCGACGACCCTTCTCAGAAAAATGCTCAACGAACGAGGTCTCGGCCATGCAGCGATCATGAGCCGCCCAAAGCACCTCTACAGCATCTTTAACAAGATGGTCGTTATGGGAGTCCCATTCGAGCAGATTTATGACTTGCAGGCCATGCGCGTCATTGTCGAAGAGACACACGAGTGCTACCTAGTGCTGGGCATCTGTCACGAGCTATGGCACCCAATGGCAGGACTTTTCTATGACTACATTGCGATGCCAAAACCAAACGGCTACCAGTCGCTGCACACGAAAGTCCTCGGTGCGTCTGGCGAACCTCTAGAGATTCAGATCCGTACGAGGGCCATGCACGAGACCGCCGAGTACGGTGTCGCGACCCACTACAGTTACAAGGAAGGGAAAAGCCACGTCACGTCCGGTGTCGACCAACTTCGGCGACAACTTTTCGACTGGTCGACGGACAACTCGACTTCAAGTGACTTTCTTCGGACGGTCAGTACCGACCTTTTTAGCGAACAGGTTTTCGTCTTCACGCCGAAGGGAGACGTAATAGACTTGCCGCAGGCCTCCACTCCGGTCGACTTTGCTTTCAGGGTGCACACAGATCTGGGGCTAAAAACCATCGGAGCCAAGATCAACGGTGTCATGGTTCCCTTAAGCTCGACTCTTCAGAACGGGGATGTTGTCGAGCTTGTGACTCGAAGCAATGCTCAACCAAGCCTTGATTGGCTCGAATTTGTTGCCAGTGCCCACACACGCGCAAAGCTCAGGACATATTTTCGCCGGCGAAACAGGACTGAGAGCGCAAGCCGCGGCAAAGAAGCCCTCTCGAAAGGACTGCAGAACGCAGGGATTGACCCAAAGGGCGTTCTTGGCGAAGACAGGATGAACGAGTTGGCCAAAGAGTTCAAGCACTGTGAGAACGCCCAAGACGTCTTCGCTAGAATCGGAGAAGGGATCTTAAGTGTCCAAGGCGCCGTCGAAAAGATCTCAAAGATTGTCCGAGAGCAGCAACCCAGCCTGATCCAAAAAGTGCGCGGCTCCAGGGCCAATTTGACCGTCATCGAGGGCGGGATCGACAACGTCATGTATCGAAGGGCCAAGTGCTGCCGGCCAATCCCGGGCGAAGACGTTGTCGGCTTTGTGACCAGGGGCCGCGGAATCATCATTCACGGACGATCATGTTCTAACGCCCTTAGGCTGCAGGAGTCCGACAGTGAGCGCCTCATTGCGCTCAATTGGCCCCCTGACGGCGCCTGTTACCCTGTCGACCTGCGTATCGTCAGCCTCAACCGACAGGGGCTCCTCATGGATGTCTCGGTGATCCTCGGCGATACGAAGACCGACGTGTCGAGTATGAACATTTCGACCAAGTCCAATCATACAGCGGAAATTGACGTGACCCTAAATGTTAGAGACGTGCCCCATTTGCAGTCGGTCATGAACAAGATCGGCAATTTGACCGACGTGATCTCGATCCTTAGGGTCATGGGGTCATAAAGTGCGTGCTGTCGTCCAAAGGTGCTCCTCCGCATCGGTCGAAGTTTCCGGACAGATTGTCGGAAGATGTGGCCAAGGGGTTGTTGTTTTAGTAGGCGCGGGCCAGAACGACACTGAATCTACAGCTAAGAAAATGGCAGACCGTGTATGGGGGATGCGGATCTTTCCCGACGGTGAGGGAAAAATGAACTTAAACCTCGCCACGTATCTTCTTGACAAAAAAAGCGATGTCCACGCCAACGTCCTTGTCGTTTCGAATTTCACTCTTTATGGCGACACGAGACAGCGAAGACCCTCTTTTTCCGGAGCGGCACCTTATGCAGACGGAGAACGCCTGTACGACAGGTTTGTCAATGAACTGCGTTCGTTGGGGGCGATTGTTGAGACGGGAGTCTATGGCGCCGACATGCAGGTCGATATGGTCAATGATGGCCCAGTCACCTTGATCATTGAGATCTAAGTCCGTGCCCATGCCTTCGTGTGCGCTCAAAATAGACCATGTCTTCTCCTTTTGTCGTGCGCAGGACTCCCAAATCCATTGGGGAAGCTTTTATTGACCTTCGCAGATCGGCCGATGCGGCTAAATGGGGCATCCTTGGTGTCCACGACTTTAGCGAGATTCTGGCAAGCAAAGGGTTCCAGACTGCTGGGAGCTATAAAATCCTGCAGATTTGCGCTCCGGCGCATGCAAGCGACATGTTGGCGCAAGACCCTCTAATCGGGCTCTGCATGCCTTGCAATATATTGGTTTATTCTGAGGCCGGGCAAACAAAGATCGCCGCCCTAGCTCTGACGTATATGCTTCCCAATATGTTTGGAAACAAAGCCATGCTCGAAAGGGCCCCTGAGATTGAACGCGAGGTCACCGCGATCATCGATGCCGCAGTTTGATTCCTTAGTTAGAGACTTTTTCGACCAGCCAATCTAGAGCCTTGACCAACTCTGTCTTTATGGCGATGTCCACCTTTTCGTCGCTGGAAGTGACACCATGACCCATCCCTTCAACCAGGACAAGTGTGTGCGGCACGCCCAACGCCTTGAGTGCTTCATCTAGCCGGCTGGCCTGAATCACGGGCACAAGAGGATCTGCCTTGCCGTGTAGGGTGTACACAGGACACATCGATTTGTCAATCCGGTTAACTGGGCTAAAGGCCTTGGTCTCCTCAGCATCAGGGTCGTAGGGCCGCCCCATGACCTGATTCGACACCAGGTCGGCGACTTGCTTGCTAAAGTCTTTGGTCAGGTCTGCAGGGCCGAACATATTGAAGACTCCACGAAGCCGAGGAACCTTCGTAGCTCCTTGGCTCTGGTCTCCTGCCCCCAGAAGGAGGGCCAGGTGAGAGCCCGCGCTCCCACCGACGGCCGCCGTCCGAGCCGGGTCAAGGCCGTACTCCTGTGCATGTGCACTGATGAAGCGTTGTGCGTCTTGACAGTCGTCCAGCATGGATGGCCATTTGTATTTTGGTGCCAGTCGGTAGTCTAGGTTCACTGCGGCCACGCCCCTGTTCGCAAGCTCTTGAGACAAGGCTGCCATGTCCTTTTTGGATCCGCTGATCCATGCCCCTCCATGTATGACAAACACAACAGGCACCGGCTTTCGGACCGGCTTGTCCGGTAGATAAATGTCCATCAAGATGGGCTTATCATCGACGGTCTTATAAGCGATGTCTAATTTGATGTCCGCGGCCAAACACCAGGCAAAGAAGCTTGCTAACAGCACACGTCTATTGTAGTCACTTTTGGCCCGGCATGACGCTGAGATTGGCTTGATCCAACAAACTTTTGGCCCTAGCCTTGACTCTTCCAAGGTCATTGACCGCTTCGATATCTGAAAGCGACACACTATCAATCGAAAGAGCCTGTAGGGCCCGCCATGCGCAGATAGACTCAAGCGACCCATCCATGAGCTGACTTGGCCCTAGATAGATCGGGTTCAGCTGGTTCGTCCCAGAAATCGAAGACTTTAAGACAGCTTTTGCCCGGATCAGGGTTGCTGGGGTCCAGGATTCGACGTCTTTGATGAGTTCTGACCGGGCTTCCCCTCCGAGCCCTAAATCAGAGTTCGTTGTGGCAAAGATCAAACGGCCCTCAAGTCCCTTTCTTGTCGGCCAAAGTACGGCTTCTTGTCGATAGCTCCAACCCTTTGCGTCTCGCAGAACCCTGTGCATGGCTCCACCCTTTCCAACGCCAAGGGAGGCCACTGCGACCAATCCTTCTGCGTCGAGTTTGCCTTGCAGGCTCAGCTCGTGCGTCGTCACGGGTTCCATGTGGCCCACGAGCGGTCTTGCTTGGCGGTCGAACCTAGTCCTTTTTGGAGGCTTGGTGCCTGTCTTAAACCTGTATTCGATCTCCCGTCTGGCATCCGCCTCGCTTGCCGCGCCACCGACGACAATGACAGCGTTTGACGGCTGAAACGCCGTTCGGTACACAGACTCTAAGACTGCTTTGTCTACGCTATGGTAGGGCAACGACAGGACGTCCAAGGCCTCACTCCAAACCGATTTTTTCATGCGTTTGATTGCGTCCAAGGCGATTGCACGCGCAGTGTCTGTCAGTGAGGCCCGATAGAATATCGATTCTGCAATCTGCATGGCGACTTTGAGGCCCTCTTTGGGTTCGACAATCCTGACCGACAAAAAGTCAGAAAACGACTCGATTACCAAGGGAACTCCGGCTTGGCCAGCGAACTGAGCCAGTCGGTCGCGAGAAAACTCTTGCGTTCCGTCCGCCAGCACGTGTGGCAAGAGTGCCCACGCTGCTTGCTCACGGTCCGACATGTCCTCTGGAGCCATGACGATGACTTGCACGACGACCCGCTGCGGGCCCGGGTCGTCGACAAACACGAATCTTGTATACGCCTCTTGGGCAATGAGTCCCGCTGCTATCATCCCGGCTATCAGCGTCATTGCGACACCACTTTCACGATCGACGTGACATGGGCTTTCACCCGGTCTACATCTGTCCCGTCTCCCAGCCCTCCCAAGCTCATCGGATCGAACGAGGGGAAAAATGGCAAGACTGTGGCCGTGACCTTTGCGAGTTTCGAAGGGTCATCCTGAAGAGATCTCAGATACGTCTTGAGGATCTTCTGTCCTAGTACGGCGACTTCGGACTCTCTGCCTCTTAGGGCGTTTGCGGTGCGACGGGTCCAAGACCCAGACGACCCGACGACCATGACACCTGCGCGAGGCGAGACTGTGAACACGAGGTCTGTCCCAGGAGTCCATGCACGAATACCCAAGCCAGCAGCTAGAGACTCTAAGTTCTGTGTCTTAGGGAACGGATCTATGGGTTGGCCCACCCCCTCACCTGAGTCAGTGCCTATGAGAACTGGCGCTTCGCCGCGTGTCCGGTTAAATGGCTCCGTGTCAATCGTCGAAAAGGACGCCATCATACTTTTTGCCCGAAGGTACACGGTCTCTGTATCAAGGTCTCCGACAACAGCCAGGCAAAGTCCCTTGGGATTCATGGCCACTTTTTGGGACAATTCGATGGTGCCCGGGCTCATGGCCCCTAACTTGACCGGGTCACCAAACGGGTCGAGCTCAGACTTGGCATATATCCTGTCCCAACCTGCCCCGGCCAATTCAAAATAGTAGGGGAGCAACGCCATTTCCTCTGCAACGATCCTTGCCTCTTTTTCAATGTCTGCTTGAGTGTAAGTTCGAACCTCGAACAAAGTCTTGGCCATATTGAGCAGGAGCTGCAGTTCGCCCGCCGGGCCAGAAAGCGAGAAGGAAACGGTGTCTCTTGTCGTTTCCGCGGTCAACGTCGCTCCAACAGCTTCAAGAGTCGAATCAATTGAACCATCGCCCTTGGCCATGAGGTGTTCGACAAGGTGCCGGACCCCGTGAGTCTCAGGCAGCTCAGGACGACCAATCGACGAGGCGGCTACGCAGACCGCGACCCTACCCGGAGTGTCTAGTTTGCCAACGTAGACAGTCGCCCCGTTCGGCAGCGTCTCTTTGATCGCTGTCCGATCCTGTGTCAAGAGTAGAGCAACGGCCCAGACGGTCATCGGAGGTAACTTGCTCCGTTCACATCAATGACAATGCCGCTCAAATAGTCCGATCCTGGACCCAGCAAGAAAGCGACGACCGAAGCCACGTCCTCTGGTTTTGCCATGCGGCCAAGCGGTATCTCGCTCAATATCTTTTCCAACCGTTGCTCCATTCCC
>JAEURO010000111.1 GCA_016788345.1 Chthonomonadaceae bacterium | reverse complement strand
TGGTAGCAATTGTCCTTGCTGACCATGCGTTGAGGCATGCTGGTCTAGAAGCAGTCACTAACCGTCTCCGGGGAGGATGAGCCGCCAAGTAAATTCACCTGATCTACACGGATTGCACCTTGAAAGCCAACGATTTTCACATCACATGAGAATTTTTTCAGTCTAGTGTATTAAGTTGTATCGTAAACTATCTCTACTTCTCACAAATGTCTGCACCTAGCCTTTTGTCCGAAACCGGTCGACGTCTTCGAGACGCCGCACATGGAGCGGGGATGACCTTGCGTGAGCTTGGTGACCGCATGGGAGTCAGCCGCCCCACAATCTATGCATATGCGAGCGGCGCCCTCAAAATGAGCCGTAGGCGACTCTTGCAGGCTGCGGAGCTGACCGGGAAATCAATTGACTACTTTTTGCCCCGAGGAGTGGGCGATCTCGACCCAAAGTCCGTGGTGTCCCAAAACTTTCGTCTTATCGACGCTCTCTTGGCTCCCCCCGACGCACAGAACGCTGTCGAGGTAGCCAAAGAGACCCTTGAGGCCACTAAGGACAATGAGACGCCAGGCGTGCGGGCAGAAGTCCTTCTCAAACTAGGAGTGTCCTTGACGGGGACCGGCGACTACGTGACCGCCATCCGACATCTCGAATCGGCCTACAACTCGTTCTTGGCTGACGAAGACAAGCCTAGGCAAGCCTCGTGTCTCCAAACCCTCGGATTTTGTTATCTTGGGCTCGGCCAAACAGACCGTGCCAAAGACTGCTTTGAAGGTGCAAAATCTGTCCAAACGCCAGAATTGGCTTGGAGGCCCGAAGTCGCTCTGGCTGGGCTCGCGGAGCGGATTGGCGACTTTACAGAAGCGGAGGAGCGGTTGAGCGGCCTTCTTGACGACCCGTTTGTCAAGGGAGCCAGCCTCACCTATGTCAGAGCGAACTTTGCAAGTGTCGTCTGCGCAAGGGGCAGGTGGAAAAGCGGACTTGCACAAACAGAAACCGCGCTTGCTTCTGCATATGCCACAAAGACGACCGATCAAGTTGCCGAGCTCTTGATTCAGTCTGCCCTTGCCTTGACTCATTTAGGGAGGCTTGACGAAGCCACTATGATGATCGTTAGGGCAAAAGACGTCACTTTTTCTTTGCAAGACGAGGCCCGGGCGACCTTTTCAGAAGCAGTTGCTGCAGGTGTATTGCTCGCTTTTGGCGACGAGCGGGCAGCTCGCGAGGCGATCAGCGCGGCCATGAGCAGGGCCATTGGGGGCCAGTACAGGCGGAGTGAGTCATTTTGCCTGCAATTGATGACCGAGCTGGCCCTCAAGCGGCAAGACTTTGAAGGTGCCCTTGACACGTCTGTCCAACTTCGCAGCCATGCCTCTGCACACCATTTTGTGGTCGCGGAGGCGTTCGGTTATCTCTATGAATGCCAAGCACGATCGGGCTTAGGACAGGCCAACAAGTCACGTGAGGCTTTGGTCGAGGCCCGGTCAATTTCTGCCCGGGTTGGGCCGGGCCGGTTGCAGGCGCTCGTTCTTGGGCGGGAGGCGCTTCAACATATGACGGCAGGTGAGCTTGAGCCAGCAGCTTCAAAGGCCGCGGCGTCATTGGCACAAGCCCAAGACAATGGATTGTTGCTTGACTTGATCGGGTTGTCAGAAGAATTCGAGCAGTTTGATTGGAAAAGCACCCAAATACAAGGACATCTCGGATACAATGAGGGCGAGGATAGAGAAAGGGCCATGGCGGGAGTCCAACATGGTGCCGATTTCAAGAAATTCCTCGTAATTACGAGTCCAGGAGAATCTAGTTCTCAAGGAGAGGCTCTTTAAAATGCACTTTTTCAAAAAATCAGGAACAGTTTTCGCGGCTTTAGTCGCAGTTTTGGCCATCTGTATCAGCGGTATTGGCAAGGCACAAGACGTCGGGCCCAGCGGAGAAGGGAACATTCCGATCGGTCGAGCCCAAGGCAAAGAAATGGGTGAGTCAGCCGTGACGATCCAAATGAGCGATGGAAGGATGTTCTACACCTTCACCAGGCAACAAGTCATCTACGGTCCGAACATGCCACAAGGCATGACGACTGTGACGGTCACACCTGCAAACCGCCAGTTCCAGAAAGTCGAGTTTTCGTACTATGTGGGCACCGACCGTTTTTGGAACTTTAATGTTAGACCAACTGACCGGTTTGCGACAGAAGTCGTGAAGGGTATGGAATCTTCGTTGCTCGACGGCACGGTCTTTCAAATCGGGGACGAGATCGATCTGAATTTGCAGCTTTTCGGTGCAAACTTGGATAATCTAAAGCCCAGCATAATCGTTAGCGGCGGTGTCGCAAGAATTGACGCGGACGACCGGATCACTTGTACAAAGCCTGGCTTGGGCCGAATAAGAATCACAGTGCCTGGCTTTGAAAAGACATTAAACTTTGTGGTCGTTAGGTAGCCCGTATAGGAGTTTGATTGATTGATCTGACCCCCGAGCAACTTTTCGACCGTAAGGTAGGCAAGGCTATGCTTCGGGCCGACGGATCGGTCATCGCCCTCAACTGGACTGCGATTAAGTCAATGGGCTTGGAAGTAGAAGAATGCTTTTCGTCCACAAGCTCTAGTGCCGTCTCGGCCTGGCTAGACGGAGATCATGCGCACCTCGTGGCAGTCCGTGACAAACTTGCCGGCGGGACAGAGATGGTCACACTGCGAGACACCAGGAAAGAAGACGAGCTGATCCGTCACTTCGAAGAATATCAAGCCGGTTTTGGAGGCGACTTCAATGAGTTGGTTCGAAGGACAAAACACGTAGCGGGCTATGAGATTGTCATGGACTGCATCGCGCGTGGAGCGACTCGGCATGAGGCGGAAAAAGTACTGGCCCAAGTGTCCGCCTCTCTGCCGTCAACGTCAGAGTCCGGCGAACTGGAGGGCCTAGTCCAAGCCTATGTCTCGGACTATTTTGCCGACTAATTGAATGTGACGGAACTAGCTATCTAAGACATTTTGTGAGACATTTAATGTTTTTGTTGGCTAAACCGACAAAATTGACTTTTGTTGTATATGCAACGAACGATCTGGCCCATTTTCGTGTCATAATTAGTGACTAAGCAATTATCCGAACTGGTAGTGCCAGATTTCTAGGTGTTCATCCTCTCCTGTCACACACACCGAGCGGGCCTGGGCGTTGAGCCTGGGCCTCGTTCGTTCAGAGACCCGCCAAAATGGAGGCACAACGCCTTCCAGTTTCCTGGATGTCCGCCTTGGTTGTCAGGAGATCTGGCCCAAACCGTACGAGCCCGCCTCTTGAGTCAACAGTCACTTTTTCCTTTGCAAGCCTTGTTGTCAACAGGTCTGCTACCGCATGGGGTACGACAACGAAGGCACCGAACGAGTCAGGATCGGCAGGCACAACCGGCTCCAAACCGGCAGCAGACAGAGCTTCAACTAAATGGCTTTGGCGGTTCTGCACAAAGTTGCGCAGGCCGGAAATATCGAGTGACGCGGTGAAACGGAGCCCAGGATTGGCTTGGTAAAACGTCGCAATTGGAGGAGTGCTTTCCATCCAAGAGTCTCCTCCGTCAGCCCTTGGCAGGCTCACTGGCCTGTGATAGGAGAAGGGGTCAAGCTTTGCGAACCATCCTGTGTCTAGGGTTCGAAACGTGTCAGTGTCCAACCATTCGTCGGCAACGATCAGGTAACAAGCACCTGGCCCTCCTCGCAGATATTTATAGCAACCACCAATCATAAAGTCACATCCTAAGTCGTTGAACGAAACGGGGAGCACACCGACGGCGTGGTACCCGTCGACCACGACTTTTGCGCCGCAGTCTTTTGCTTTCCGGACTATCTCTGGTAGCCCCTTGAGCACTTGGCCAGTTGTAAAGAACACCATTGAAACGACGACAAGATCCGTTTCCTGGTCGATTGCGGCAATAATGTCCGATTCTTGGAACAGCGGGATACCAGTTGTATGCAAAGTCGGCTCAACTGTGCAGAGACTAATTCTGCCAGAGCGTTCGTAACTCCGCAGAATGAAGTCGATACTATCGAACTCACCAGTTGTCGAAACGACCCGCATCGGATTTGGCGAAGCGTTGAGAATGGCCCTGAGGCCCTGCCCTGCACTGGTTTTTGGAATGACGTTTCCAGGATTTGGCGCATCGGTCAGCGCAGCGATGAGTCTTCGATACGCAGAAACTTCCCCCATCCAATGGCTCCCGTCCCACGATTCGTCTAGCTTGCTTTGCCAAGTCTTATAGAATTCATTTAGGCTGTCTCCAACAGCGTCCGGAGGTCGACCGAGCGAATGGTTTGCAAGGTAAATCCGGTCGTCGCTAGCCTCCAAGGACTTCTTGAAGAGCGGGCGCACTTGGTCGACAACGGTCTGCTCGTTCAAGCACCGATCTCCGTTCGAACTGACCAAAGCTCAGGGAAGAGCCGAATATGGAGGGCTTTGCGCAGGAACGAAACTCCCGATGAGCCACCCGTCCCCATTTTGTTTCCAATGATCCTCTCAACAGTCAGCATGTGCCGGTACCTCCAAAGGGAGAACTGCTCTTCAACGTCAATGAGTTTCTCGCACATTTCGTAGGCGTCCCAGTTTTGCGCAGGTTCTTCATATATGGACTTGAACACTTCTACAACGAAATTATTTTCCGCATAAGGCTGCGACCAATCTCGCTCTGTCACTGCACAAGGGACGCTGAATCCTTGTTTGCCCAAGTAGATGAGGAATTCGTCATAAAGGCTGGGCGACCGTAAAGTCAATTCGAGTTCCGCGTGAATCGCTGGCCTATGGCGGAACACCGAGACAGAGTCGGCATCCTTGTTGCCCAAGAGGAACTCGATCAGGCGGAACTGGTGAGACTGAAACCCGCTCGCATTGCCTAACACGCCGCGAAACTGTGAGTACTCTGTCGGTGTGAGTGTCGCCAGAACAGCCCACTGTTCAAACAACATCCTCTGAATGTGCTTGACCCGGGCAAGGATCTTAAACGTGGGCCCAAGGTTCCCCTGCTGAACAAACTGTAAGGCGGCCCGAAGTTCATGGATGACCAGCTTCATCCAAAGTTCAGATGTTTGATGCTGAATGATGAACAAAGTCTCATCATGGTGTTCAGGTTCACTGAGAGGCTTCTGCGCCGAAAGGATCTGGTCTAAATCTAGGTACCCAACATAGTCCAGCCTTCCCGTGAAGTCTGTTTTGATCGAATCTTCTAGGGGTCGCGATCCCATGGTTGGATCATACCGTCCGGGGTAAACTCCCGCAATCACTGGCCGATGGTGTAACGGTAGCACACCAGTTTTTGGTACTGATAGTTGGGGTTCGAATCCCTGTCGGCCAGCCAACCCGTAGGTGCTAACCCAGGCCTGCCACTCCTTGTTTGATACACTAAGGGCATGATTGCTAGCCCCCGCACGCTCGGTCTCATCGCCAATCTTTCCGAGTTTTCTGGGACAGAACTTACCTGCCACTCTCCGATAGACGGAAGCCTGCTCGCGACCCTACGTGCAGATGCTCCGGAGGAGGTCGATAGAAAAATTGGCCTGGCCGTAGACGCGTTCCGACAGTGGAGAGAAGTCCCTGCACCGAGAAGGGGTGAATTAGTGCGTCTTTATGGTAGTAAACTTAGACAAAACAAAGAAGAGTTAGCGCAATTAGTCACGCAGGAGTGCGGCAAGGTCATCGAGGAAGGAAGAGGGGAAGTCCAAGAGATGATCGACATTTGCGACTTTGCCGTTGGCCTGAGCCGGCAACTCTATGGATTAACTATTGCCAGCGAACGGCCCGAACATGTCATGCAGGAAAACTGGCTGCCTCTGGGGCCTGTTGGGATCATTAGTGCCTTCAATTTCCCTGTCGCTGTTTGGGCTTGGAACTCTGCTCTCGCCCTAGTTTGCGGTAACTCATGTCTGTGGAAGCCGAGCGAGAAGACACCTCTCACCGCGCTGGCTTGCCAGTCCCTGTTCGATGACGTCCTCGTTCAGTTTGAAGACGCGCCAAGCGCTTTGAGTCAAATCGTACTGGGAACGTATGTCCAGGGACAGCAGTTGGTCGACGACAACAGGATCCCGCTTATCAGTGCGACGGGATCGACGAGGATGGGCCAGGCCGTCGGACAAAGAGTCGCCGCCCGGTTTGGCCGCTCATTGCTCGAACTGGGCGGGAACAACGCAATCATCGTGACTCCGAGCGCTGATCTGGGCGTCGCTGTTCCGAGCATTTTGTTCGGTTCGGTTGGGACGGCTGGCCAAAGATGCACGAGCACGAGGCGCGTGATCGTCCACCGATGTTTGTTCGACCAAGTTTTTGACATGTTGAAAGGCGCGGTCCAGCAGATCGGGTCGTCAAAAGTGGGAGACCCACTTGACGCTGCCACGTTAGTGGGGCCCCTGATCGATGAGGCTGCGTATGAAGTGATGCAACGAGCCATCGAACGGGTCCGGCCCCATGCGTTAGAGATTGTCGGTGGCCAGCGCGTACGTGAAGACTTGTGTGGCGTTTATGTTCACCCGGCTTTGGTAAAGTTGAACGAGCAAGTTGAGAGCGTGTGCGAGGAAACATTTGCCCCACTTACCTATGTCATGCCTTATGACAGCCTTGACGAGGCAATGCTGACCCATAACTCGGTTCCACAAGGGCTCAGTAGCGCAATCATGACGACCGATGTCCGTGAAGCGGAATATTTCAAGCGGTACAGCGACTGCGGGATCGCCAACGTCAATATAGGCACCAGTGGAGCTGAGATCGGAGGTGCCTTCGGCGGTGAAAAGGAGACGGGAGGGGGCCGCGAATCAGGGTCGGACTCTTGGAAAGCCTACATGCGCCGCCAGACTTCGACGACTTACTTCGGGACAGCCCGGCCCGCCCTTGCACAGGGTATCAGGTTCGACGTCTAAGGCCGTTGTTTTGGGACAGTGACCCTTACTTTTTCGGCCGCATAGGCATTGACCTTTGTTCCGACTTTGGCATGAATGTTTGATCCCTTGAACATGTTACGGAGGGTCTGGTCAATTCCCGATCCGATATCGACGATTTCTCCTGCGGCTTTGATGGCAAGCACAGCCTTCTCGCCCGCCAGGCCCTTCAAGTCTCCCCTTGACACCGATTCAAGGACATCAGTGAGACCCACGGCTTTCTGTGCGCCGGAGTCTTTCGAGGATAGGAACTTGTGGGTCGATTCGAGCCCATAGCGTTTAGCCATGTCCTTCAGTTGCGTTTCGGCTTTTTCTCTGTCTTCTGGGCTGAGCTTGCCGCCGGATACAATCTGGTTCGCCAAGGCCGACAGGAATTTTTGCGCCTCAGGATCGGCGACAGCGTCAGCAATTTTGAGTTGCCCGTCAGGTGACGTGTTGGCCTGTGTGAACGAAAAGGGCTCACCCGGGGCATGTGCCCTGAGCTTTATGTTCCTTCCGTCGGTGGCCTTGACATCCAGTAACTCGATCTCTAGCCGGGCCGGTTGGTTGGTGACAGTACCGATCAGAGTGCCTTCACGAGAGCGGCTGACCTTGGCCCTGGCCACGCTCCCTTGCTTGATGACCGTCTTGCCGCCAACATTGACATTGTCAGCAACAACGAGCGTAGCTACCTTTCCAACCTCACTCCCCCCAGAGTCTAAGGGTGTCAACAACACGAGCGGGACTTCAAGGCCCTCTTCGACCTCCACTGGAACGGAAACGTCTCCCAAAATCGGCAAGTCTTTGATTTTGTTCTCGCGTATGTACCAGACTCCGGCCACGAATCCTCCAATGACTGCCAACCCGAGGAGAGCCTTTACCCACTTCATATGTCACATACTGCCCCGTCGGACCGCAGGTTTGCCATAGGGCCCATCTGCGGTCCGGCTGAACCGAGACGCGTCAAGATTTTTTGAGCGCGTCCCGGATTTCTGTCAGGAGCACGACCTCGTCCGATGGTGCGGCTGGCGCGTCATCTGCAGGCTTTCGCATCTTGTTCACAGCTTTGACGACGAGGAACAAGAAGAAGGCGACGATGACAAACTGGACAACGGTCGTCACGAACGAACCCCAGTTGAAAGTGACGGCACCTGCCTTGACCGCTGCATCAAGTGACGCGTAGGCCGTAGCCCCATCCTTTCCTGGCTTCAAGACAAGGAAAAGGTTTGAAAAATCGGCCCCGCCGGCCATGGCCGGAATGGGCATGATCACATCCTTAACCATAGACTCGACAATTTTTCCGAAGGCTGCACCTATGACTACGCCAATGGCTAAATCGAGCATATTGCCTTGCATGGCGAAAGCTTTGAATTCTTTGAGCATGAAAAGTCCTTCTGCACGCGGCAGATGAGCCAAGAGACGTTTGTACCGGATGTTTTGAACTTTGTCCGTCAGATTTTCAACGAAAGTTAGCCTGTTGAGCCAAGACTGCCCTTATTGGAACAGTTACGTGTACAATAACGTTGAGGTTAATAACCATGTTTATCACTACTTTGATCGCATTCGCCGCTCTCGCCGCCCCTGGCGAAGATGTCAAGTGCGCCGTCATGCACTCGCCGACGAATGAAAAATCGAAAGCCGTGGAATTCTCGGGCGCAAGGTTCCCGATGTGCTGTGGCGGGTGCCCAGAAGCATTTTCCAAAGATCCAGGCAAATTCATCAAAGACGCTGCAAAGTCAAACGAGACCATCGGCGTCTTTCTATTCTGCCCGGTTTCGGGTGAACGAATCGACATGGACAAGGTCAAAGAGACCTCGAACTACAAGGGCATCAAATATGGCTTTTGCTGTGCGGACTGCAAAGGCGCGTTTGAAAAAGACCCCGCTAAGTTCGCCAAGTCGCCCGAAAAGGAAAGCTTGACCTGCGCCGTTTCGGGAGAAAAAATCGCCTCATATTCGGAAGCAGCAGGGTTTGTAGACTACAACGGCGCGCGCTATTACATTTGCTGTGCCAACTGCGGCCCAGCCCTGAAAAAGGATCCGGCTGGAGTCATTGCAAAAAGCAAAATCAAGGCAGTCGCACCTTCTGCAGTTCCATCACCAACGAAAAAGGTCGATGTGAACGCGGTTAAGACCTGTACTGACTGCA
>JAEURO010000110.1 GCA_016788345.1 Chthonomonadaceae bacterium | reverse complement strand
AGTACCTTGCTTTCTCGGTCCTACGCTCGATCACTGGTTGGTTCCAACGCAAAGGCCACAAGATGTCCTTCGCTGACCCCTTTACAGCTTTCAACCCGCAGACAGACCTTGCTGACGCTTACCACCCAAATGTTTACGGTTACAACAAGATCGCGGACGCTTTCTACGGTGCGATCAAAAAAGTGATGCAGTGACCTACAGCGGGTTGCAGACGGCCTTCTTAGCCTTTACCGGCATTTCTCTGATCCAACTCACGCCATAGGGGTCAACAAAGATTCCTTCTGGCCCCGACTTGCAGCCACTTTTAACGAGTTTAGCCACTGGCGCTGATGACTTGACCCAAATCACAGGTGTCGTGTGGTCGCCCTGCTTGAACCTGAGCCGCATTGACCCAGAATCGATGGCATAGGATCCGTCCGGAAGACGATAGTCTGCGGATTCAAGTAGCTGCGAGTAAAAGCTGGCTGCCACTTGGGGTTCCGGCAGGAAGGCTCCAATCGAAGGCTTGATGAAGCTCTGAGGTGGTTCTTCAAGACCCTGCGGTAAGAAGAGCGATCGGTCTTCGTGGATGTTAAACACGATCCCGAACGGGTCGCGTACCAGGCAAGACTGCCCTGCCCCACGCCAAACGATCTCCTGAAACTCAAAATGGGCGACGATCTCACGCGCGATATCAAGGTCAGGTGTCACAAGTTCGAAAACTGGGGGTCTGCAGTGGCCGGGATCAATAAAGAGGGTCAACGGCCCGGCAGTCAATGCGACGATGAGCTCGACCTCTTCGGGCTCCATCCCAAAGAAATCCATGTAATATTGGGCCGCTTCTGCAGTGTCAGCGGTCACAAGCCCCACACATTGGCTCAAGAGGAACGACATGGCCTCACCTGACATTTTCCACAGATGATTCAAAAACCAACGATTCAGGAAATCCCTAGACCTGTCAGGGTCTGCGACGGTCGTCCGGCCCTTTTCTGCGTGGTGGCCCTCCGAACTTTCCAGAAGGACGGTAGGGGCCAGACGACGACGGTTTGCCGTACCCTCCTCGGCTTCCTGGCCGGCTGTCCCGGTTGGGACGGTCTGGCCTGTCCCCCCGATTGTCCCTCATCGGTCTCGGTCTATCCGTCGGCCGTTCAAACTTGAAATTTCTCAACTTGACGTGGCCCGTGACATAACAAGGTCCGAGGTCTGCGGCCCACTCCCAGATTCCGTCCAACCGGTCTCTGTAAACGCAGCTCGCTCCTGCCTTGACCTCCGACTTGACCATGGCCCGCCAATTGTCGTCCAGCTCCTGGCACAAGTCCAAAAGGTGGTATTTGTCTTGCTCGGGAAGCTCGACTTCGACAGAAAACATCCGAGTGGCCAGGCCAGGCTTTCGAAAGTGAGTCTGGGCTCCAGGAAACATCCCTTCGACCAAGGTCTTAAGCTTTTCAAACCACTGCTCCCGTGCTGGGCCGCTTACGGTCACTGAATGCAAGACCATTTCTCGACGAAACGCGTCGAACTCCGCAGTCCGTCTTGTGTCGGAAGGATCGAAGGGCATGCCCCATTATGGCGGATGGCCCTGATGGTCTCTCAGCGAAGGGCTCTGACAGGCTTCAGACCGGAGCCCCAGCTTTCCAGCAGGCGGCCAAATGGCCAGCTTCAACTTCTCTAGATTCTGGCGCGGTTTCACATTGGGGCCCCGCCAGCTTGCACCTAGGCGAGAACGAACAACCCTTAGGCATACTGTCGAACCTGGGCGGTTGTCCCAAGATCTGCTCTAGACGGTCCTGTCCCCTGCGAGGCAGTGCGGACAGTAGCGCTTGGGTGTAAGGGTGTGCCGGTGTAGTCAGCACGTCCGCCGTTTCGCCCTCTTCAACAACACGGCCAGCATAGAAGACTGACACTTTATCGGCCACGCTTCCAATAACGCCAATGTCGTGGGAGACGACTATGGTCGCAGTTCCGGTCTCGGCCTGCAATTGGCGTAGCAAGTGCAAAATCTGGGCCTGAAGGGTCACGTCCAATGCGGTAGTCGGCTCGTCGGCGATCAACACTTTCGGTCTGGCTGCGAACGCGCAAGCGATGACAACTCGCTGGCGTTGGCCACCACTCATCTGGTGGGGAAACTTCCTTGCCGCCACATTTGGCGACGGAATCCCGACCTTCTCAAGCATCTCCACAGCCATTGTCCGGCCCTCTTTCCAGCTTGCACTTTGATGAAGCACATAAACTTCGGCAACTTGGTCGCCCACACGCATCATCGGATTGAGTGAAGTGAACGGGTCTTGCATGACCATCGCGATGACCTCACCACGGATTTTAAGCCAGTCACTTTCGGGTTGCCCCACCAAGTTTTTGCCTTCGAGGAGGATCTCGCCTGAATTGACCGTTGCCGTCGGCGGCAACATTCCGAGGATCGCAAGCCCAGTCATCGACTTGCCGCAGCCTGACTCACCAACTATTCCTAGGGTTTGCCCTGCATCGACCGAAAGATTGACGCCTCGCAAGACTGCGACCTTTCCAAACGACACGTTCAAATCGCGGACTTCCAGCGTCGCCACCAACCTAGCATACCAATCTGAGACCAGTGGGGCAAACAAAAACTTGAGATTTTTCTCTAGGTCTCCCCTAAAGAACTCTGACAAAAATGCCGTCATGTCAAGTAGATCGACTAGGAAACCTACCTGACAAAGGCACGACGGAGGCGACTCCGCTCACGCAAAGCCACGGGCCCCACGCGGGTGGCCGGGTTGCCAAAAGAGGCTCATCGTCGGAAGGGAATCCAATGAAACTTAGCACCGAACAACTCGCCAAAGTCAATGAACTGGGCGGCAAGCTCTCCGAAACAGCCGTCGACAATGCTGTGATTCGGTTGATGGACGCCGATCTTATCAAGCAAGTCACTCAAGACATCAACGCGATGCCCGACCGCGAAGACGTGGTGGCAGAACTGAAAGCCAAGATCGATGCCGGAACTTATCAAGCTACGTCAGACGACATCGTGGTCGCAATGGCACGCAGGGCCATCGCAGACCGACTACAGTGACCAGCAAGCCGGGGCCGGGCCTCTCGGCCAGAGCCCACAAGGAATTCGGCGTAAAATCAACTTAGATGGTCGCCGTCGTCCCCGAATCGATTTTCCACATGATTGAGGAGAATGTACAAGCCACAAACGGCCCAAGCTGGCTGCAGGTCGTTCGCCGAAGTGCGGCAAAGAGGTTCGCGGATTCTGGAATTCCAAAGTCAAGTGACGAAGAGTGGAAGTACACGTCGCTGCGCGATTTCGGGTCTCAACCCTGGGGGCCCGCTCCGGTCGCCCATGGTGAGGGCCGGTGGTTTTGCCCGGACAGCCATCGGGTCTTGGTTGTCAACGGCCGGATCGCAATGGGTTCATGTTCAGAAGCAAACCTGAAGGTCGGCGGGCTCGACGACACGGAATTGGCGGAATTGGCTTCGCGCCATTTGGGATCATGCGGCCCAGTCTCTACCGAAACCTCGGCGAGGACGATCGAACCCGGCCAACACCCATTGGCTGATTTCAACTTGGCGACTTTTGAGGAAGCGCTTATTATCGAACTACGGGGCCAGGTCAACCAAACGGTTGAAATATGTCATGTACTGACGCTCGACCAAGACAAGGACGCAAACTTTGTTTGCACACCAAGGACTTTGATCGTCGCTCAGCCTGGGAGCCAAGCAAAACTCATCGAAACTTACGTCACAGGCGTGTGCAGCCCAAATGCGTTCCTCTCGGCGACAGAAGTTGTCGTGGAAGCCGGTGCCCACTTGGAGCACGTCAGGATCCAGGATCAGTGCCTTTGCTCCACCCATATTGGAAACTGGCAGGCCAAGCAAGGTAAAGACAGCACCTATTTGGCTTACAACGTCGTGTTGGGAGGCAAACTGGCCCGCTTAGACCAAGGGATCTGGATCGGGGGCGAGGGATGCACAACACGCCTCGATGGGGTCGTGGTAGCTTCAAAAGCGCAGCATGTGGACAACCACACCCGGCTCGACCACGCGGTGCCGAACTGCAACAGCTTTGAAATCTACAAGCAGGTCGTCGCCGACGAGGCGACGGTCGTCTTCAACGGCAAAATCTTTGTCCACCAAGACGCGCAAAAAACGGACGCGAAGCAGACCAACCAGGCGCTCCTTATGAGCCCCAACGCCACGATCAACTCCAAGCCCCAGCTTGAGATTTTCGCCGACGACGTCAAGTGCACCCACGGCGCGACAGTCGGGCAATTGGAAGACCTCCCCCTGTTCTACATGCGCTCGCGCGGGATGGAGAAGGACGAGGCGCAGGCTTTGCTGGTGTATGCGTTCGCAGCGGAGGTCATCGAGCTGATGACCATCGAGCCGTTGAAGCAAAAGTTAGAAGAGCGGCTTTATGAAAAGCTTGGCGTTGCAGGGAAATAGCGCGGTCTAGCTTGCTCGTTTTTTCGTACATCAAACCTGCGAAGACTGAGGAACGAAACTCTTAGCCTTACAACTTCTTGTAGCGCACGTCGCGCCGAAAGTCACCACCAGCAACTTCGCCGGTCTCGGCGTCGATGTAGACGTTGACTTGGTTCTTGCCAAACTGAAACCAGTAGACTAACCTTAGGTGCTTAGGGTTGCCCTTTTGTTCTGGAAACTTACTGCCAAACGACTCGTTCGGAATGACGTAGAGTAGCTTCTTAAAGACTTTTTGATAAGATCCTTCTATATATGTAGCAACGGTTTCTTGCGCCGCTCGACTTGCCTCTTCTTGAGATACCTGGATGTTTGGTTTCTCGAAAACTCCGCCCCAGTTTTGTTGAAACCAGACAAGCTTTCCTGTTCCCACATGAAATGCAACAAGCACACCATTCTGAACAGCACCTGCAGGAAAACCAAAGTCCTCCGTAACGAGTACAGACAACCAAGTGGCCTTTGTGATGTCTCCGTCAAAGCCGTCCGCAAAACGAACAAGGTCGTCGACGACTATCACATCGGACACAAGCCACTTCTTTTGTGGGTGCAGGCTCTTTGCAATGTTTAGAGCTTTGGCACTGAGTTCTTCTCGCCCTCGAAACAAAACAGGCTTGCCACTCTTAGCCCAATCAATATTTTCTTCATACGTATTATCAATATAGGAAGATACATAATTGTTAGTAACGTCAAATGTCCAGGATTGGCCATTTCTTGACTGTAGGCATGTCGTAACCCTGCCATCAGAATCGAGACTGTTTTCCGGGCCGATGACAAGTTCTGGGCCTGAGCATGCCAGTCCTAATGTGTCAGAGAACCGCACAACAGCCTCCGTGGGATCAGTCCAGATGCTGTGTCCAACCACTGATTTGAGTACTAGCGAAAATAGAAGTGATGTCATATTTTATCCTCAATTAAATGTACAATGGTCAATAGTTCGGTATGACCCGTACCCAAGGTGTTGGGGCCGGTAATTCCGTGCCAGTGTAGACATTGTGTAGCCGCGCATTTGCGTCTCCGGTTAACCACACTTGCGTAGGCAATATATACACTTTTTCTATGGTCGCCATCTTTATTACTGCTTCATCTCTAGCCTTAGATGCCGTTATTCCTGATTGGAGTGCACTCCACAAGTACGTGTTCCATTTGTTGGCTATTGCGGCAGCCACAAGAGTCTGCCAGCCAAAGTGGGCCTGGTCTTCGGGCATGAGCCTGTTGTATTCGTTCTTGTTTGGGAACTGGAAGGCGTCCCCAAAAGCGTTGTTCTGGCCCTGTGAGGTGTCACAGGAGTCGATGAACGAGATCGACATGGGCGGTTTACCGGTCGAATTGAAGGGTGGCAGGTCGGTTCCAATGGCGTTTGTCCTGCTCGTCAGGACATCAGGTACAGTCACCCAGTCGCCGGCGGGTGTCTGGAACTTGGGGGTTGTCGTCCCGTGGGTGTTGACATAGAAGGCGTTGCAGTCCTCTAGTGCGGCCATCACGTTCGCCTTGGTCCAACTTCCGGTGTTGTTCGCCACTGCGATCGTATAGTTGCACGCTTCGAGGGCTGCCTTAGTGGGAGTGAATCCATCGCCACCAGGAACGTTTCCATAGAAGGGATTCTGGAACAACACGGCCTTGTTTGAAACGGGCACTTCAATCTCCTTGACGTACAGCGTCCCATTTTCGTCTGTCGCTTCGGCCCTCACTGTCAGTTTGCCGTCCGCAGGAACCTCAAAGTGGGTGCTGTCAAACATAAGGGACACCTTGATCTCCGCTTTGAACGGCGGTGGTGTTGGCGAGGTTGTCGAATATGCCTCTTGTCCTTCAATGAAGACTTTGAGCGACGCGACATGCTGTGAGCCACTTGTCACCGCCTTGGCGTTGATCCTACTGTTGGTGCCCGAAAAGTACTTGGGTGGATCGCCCTCCGCCGGCACGGTCACTGTGAGCTGAGCCCAAGCTGGTGACACCAGCAACAGGACGGCGATTGCCGTTGCCGCCCGAACCGAACCGAACCGAACCGAACCGAACCGACATAGTGAAAACTAGAATACAATGGTGTGCCGAGCCGCTGCTAGGACTTTTGTAGATTCGTCTTCGTCCGACGTCATTCAGCCTTGCTCCGTCAGATGGATGTTGTGGACCAGGAGGATAACATTGATGCCATAGGCACCGAGCGTCACTGGTACTGGAAAGACTAAAATCCATCTGTGAAAACAGACCCGACCGCCCTCGCACTCATCGACCAAAAGTACCCCGGCTACCTTGAGGGGCCGGACGTTGACCAGTTCCTCCAGGACTTTGGCATCAAGTTCAGCGCGGGGCATTGGTGCGCGGGGGAGTTTGTGGACCGGTTCGCCCCGGCGGGCTACAACTCGAACGACCCCAACTTCGACCCGGGCGAAGTAGCGCAAGTCGAGAGGGTGGCGAAAGCGGGGATCAAAGGGATCGAGTGGCACGAGGCGGTCTTTCTCGACAAGGACGGCAACCGGGACCAGCAGAAGATCGACAAAATCGTCGCCGCGATGAAAGCCCACGGCGTCCAGCCGACCAACATGAACTTCAACACCTGGAGTAACCCGCTTTTCAAGCTCGGCGGGGTCACAAACCCCGACCCAGGAATTCGCAAAAGGGCCATTGACCAGGTCAACGAAGGGATCCAGATCGCCAAGGAGATCGGGTGTGGCAGCTGCGGCCTCTGGCCTGGGAGCGACGGCTGGGACTACCACTTCGAAGTTGACTATGGCCAGCGCCTGAGGTGGTACATCGACGCCTGCACCGAGTTCGCGGCGAACTGCGACAAGAACGGCCTCAAGTTCGGCACCGAGCCTAAGCAGAAGGAGCCGCGCGAAATGAATATGATCATCAACACGGTGGCAAAGGCGGCCTGCGTCTGCGTCGAGGTCAACCGGACGCTTGGCAAGCCGGTCATGGGTGTCGCCATCGACTATGGCCACGAGCAGATGGTGGGAAACACACCTGCCGACTCTCTCTACCTGCTCAAAACCATCGGTGTGCCGATCGCGAACTTCCACATCAACGGGGCCAAGTTCAACTCCAACGACGAGGACCGGATCGCGGGGACCGACGACATCTGGCGGCTCGTCGAGTTCTGCTACGCCGCGCTGGACACGGGCTACGAGGGTTGGTTCGGCGAGGACCAGTTCACCTATCGCACCGAGCAGACGATCTCGATGCGCCTCTCAATGGAGTTCTTCGCCAACTGCATGAAGCGGGCGCTCAAGATATTTGCTGAAAGAGACAGGCTGACTAAGGCACAGGCCACCGGTGACGCGGTCCAAGTCATTCAAGTCGTGAAGAAGCACATCTACTGCGGATGAAAATTGTGTTCATGGGCACTGCCTCTTTCGGGGCACCGACCCTGCGTGCGCTTGCGGACCACGTCGTTCTTGTCGTGACTCAACCCGACAAGCCCACAGGGCGCGGTCTGACGGTCCGGCCCGGCCCCATCAAATCTGTCGCCGAAGAACTTGGCCTCTTGCTCGAAGCTCCTGTAAAGTCACGCGACCCCCGGTTCATCGAAACAGTTAGGAGCTTTGACGCTGATTTTCTACTTGTTGCAGCCTACGGCCAGATATTGTCTAGAGACTTGCTGACCGCGGCGAAACATGGTGGCATAAATCTTCACGGCTCGATCCTCCCCGCTTATCGTGGGGCTGCTCCGATACAGCGGGCCATCCAAAACGGTGACACAGCCACGGGCGTAACCCTGATGCAGATGGATGAGGGCCTCGACACCGGCGATGTGATCGCCACGGCCCACACCCCCATTGAGAAGGACGAAACAGCGGGTGTACTTTTCGACAGACTGTCTCTCATCGCAGCAGAGTTAGCGACCGAGTGGGCTCCTCGGTTGGCCACTGGCTCCTATCCTCGGGTTCCCCAAGACAGTTTTCGGGCGACGACCGCCAAAAAATTGACCAAAGAAGAGGGGTTCCTAGTGCTCGACGGCGACTCTGGGGCGGAATACAATCGGTTCCGCGCGTTCACCCCTAGCCCAGGCGCCTTTCTGCAGACCCGCTTTGGAGCCCTCAAAATCCTTGATGCCAGACTCGGCACTGCGCACGGACCAAGAGGCACTGTTGCCTCTGTGAAGCCAAGCTTGGAGGTCTGCTTTGAGGTTGGTTCGATTGTCATCAACAGACTGCAGGCGCCAGGCAAAAGGCCTGTGTCGGCGTCGGAATGGGCCAATGGGGCACGTGTGGCCGTGGGAGACCAGTTACTTGATAGAGTAAGGTAACAGACCTCGATGGAACGAGAACAAGCGTACAAGATCCTTTCGGTCGAGCTGGGAGTCAGCGAGCGAGACGCTCGCCGGGCCTATCGTGCCCTAGTTTTTGAGCTTGAAGAACAAGGCGTCTCAGACGTGGGCTATCCCGTCAAGAAGCAAGAGCTTGACGATGCCTTTTCTATTGTGTTGAAAGACGCACAAAGCGTGACAGTCGCACCAACAAGCGTCCTTGAGACGACAGACGCCGACCCATCTAAGACAACCCGGCGCCGGATCATCGGCGTCGTTCTGGGAGCAGTTGGCATAGGGGCCATCTTCGTCGCGTACCAGTGGGTCAGGAATGGACTGGTCGATCCGGGAGGGGCCTCGCCAGCCAACACCATGGGCATGATCGCGTGTGTTGAGCGTGAGGGCAGCGGGTCTCGTATAGTCATTTGGACTCCGGAGGGAAAAAAATTGACGTCGCCTGGCTATGGCCATGGCGACAGCGAAATTGACCTGGCTTGGAGACCAGACGGC
>JAEURO010000010.1 GCA_016788345.1 Chthonomonadaceae bacterium | reverse complement strand
GTGCCGGTCGGCTGGACTTTGGCCCAACCGTTTTTTTTGGCCAGCACCTTGGCCCCTGACAGCCTGCTAGATCCTAGTGGGATCCAAACTGAACCGGCGTGGGGGACGCGGATCTCAACATTCTTAGGCTCGCTGCTCGCTTCGAGGATAGCTTTAGCGAAGGACGGGACGGATTGGTCTTGATCCAACACGAGTGTGCGTCGAAAGACTCCTGCCGGCATAAGCTCGTGGGTATAGCAGGCCAGGGCCAAGTATGCAGAAAACGCCGCATCGCCTTTTTGCCCCAGCGCTACAAAGTTCGGCCCGTTCTTGGCGACACCGAGGACGGCGGGCCAAACCTTTTTCAAAAAGTAACGGTCAAGCGAGTCCTTTGACGCACCAAAGAGATCAGATGTTTCCAGAAAACCTGCTGAAAGTTGGGTGCGCAGGTGCGAGAGGTAGATGCGCTCGCCTAGGTGGCCGTTAGCCCATTCCTCTCTGCCTTCTGGCACCCTGACTGGTGGCAAGGTGGCGTGCCCATACTCATGGGCAAGCTCCCGACAGGCTTCGAGGGGGTCGTCCAGTGTTGACACATCGTACACATAACACACGTTGGAGAGGGTCGGTCGTCCAAATGTGTCTAACGTGGTCGGGTCTGGAGCGACGAGTTGCTCTCCTCCGGCGACACCACTTATTGACAAGTACACGTCGACCTTCTGCGATCCATAGAGCCGACTGTGGTCTAGCCGTAGGACGGTGTAGTTGTAGTCAAACAGCCTTGCCAAAAAACGAGCTGCGCCAGCAGTGGTCAGGAGTTTCTCAGGAACCGATCCGAAGACGCGAAAACGGTCGCTTTGGGCGTCACCAATCTTTGACGAGACTGTTGTCAGCAGGTTGAACTCGTGGGCAGGTTTTGGGCCATAAGCTTGATTCGGAAGGGTCTGGGTTCTCAGGATTGACTCAATCCCGTCTGGCAGCGCGCTCTTGACAAACGACTCTTGCTGTACAGTAGCGACGACCAAGAGGGCAAAAACCATCAGTGTCCTTCAGCCTCGAGGAACCGTTCCGCGTCGATCGCAGCCATGCAGCCTGAGCCTGCGGCTGTGACGGCTTGGCGGTAAGTCCGGTCCGTCACGTCCCCGCACGCAAAGACGCCTGCGACTTTGGTCTTGGTCGAAAATGGCTCCACCTTGAGATATCCAAGCTCATCTGCATCCAGGGCTCCTGTAAAGAGAGAAGAGTTTGGCTGGTGACCGATGGCCACAAACACGCCGTCAATAGGCATTGTCCAGGAAAGGTCCTTGTCTGTGCTCTGCAGCCGGACTGAAGTCACTTTTCTATGCGGTTCGGTCTCGCCCATGATATCTGCGACCGCCGCGTTCCAGATGAATTCGATCTTTGGGTTCTGGAGGGCCCGCTCCTGCATGATTTTACTGGCTCTAAGTGTGTCCCTACGGTGGACGACGTACACCTTTGAACAGTGCCTGGTCAGGTAGTTCGCCTCTTCCATCGCGGTGTCTCCGCCCCCAACGACGATGACTTCTTTCCCTCGGAAGAAGAAGCCATCGCATGTGGCGCACGCGCTGACTCCAAAGCCGCCAAATGTCTTTTCACTCTCGATGCCAATCCACTTAGCGCTCGCCCCTGTTGCGATAATGGCTGTGCTTCCTTCGTGGAGCGTGTCGCCGGTCCAAATTTTGAATGGCCTGGTCGACAAGTCCACTTTTGTGACTGTCTCGTGGAGGACTTGTGCGCCAAAGCGTACGGCTTGCTCCTTGAAAAGATCCATCATGTCTGGGCCCATGACGCCGGCGGGGAAGCCTGGATAGTTCTCCACGTCCGTCGTGATCATAAGCTGTCCGCCAGGCTCTGGTCCGGCAAGGACAAGTGGCTCAAGCCCTGCTCGCCCGGCATAGAGAGCGGCTGTGTAACCGGCTGGGCCAGATCCGATGATGACTACGTTGTGGGGCATAAACCGTGCCCCAGGTTACCTTTGCTTTTGCTGTCTTTCGATCTCCCTGATCACTAATTCTGGGGCAACTGGCTCGACCAACTGATCGATTTCTGTGTCGTGGGTGTCTGTGATGCCCATCGACTCGGCAATTTTGTCGACGAGTCTGAGCATTCTCGTCACTTCGTATTCGGCGAGGAGGTCGATTTGAAGATCGAGCGAGTCTTGTCGCTCAGCGACTGCGGCTTGTCTATTCTGCGTGACCATGACGAACGTCGACAGAAAGATGGCCTCCAGCGACACGATCATTGTCAGCAGTCCGAACGGGTAGGGGTCAAATGCCTTGACCCCAGGAACCAGGTTCATGTTAATGGCGATCCAGACTCCAAACCAGATTACGTGGAGATAAGCGAACTTCATGCTCCCAGAGAAGCAGGTCACAGCGTCTGCCAACACGTCCTCCCGGGATCGTGACTTGATGGCCTGCCGTCTCAGGAGGGCGATGATTTCAATGTTCCGCTCGATGACGTCGGCCAGGTGTGGGTTCTTAGCATCCCGCAACTCTTTGTGAAGGTCGCGGGCCCGCTCGCTAGTGATCTTATGGCGCATGACCGTTGAGACGGCCCAAGGCGCTCGTTATTGTTTGTAGCGGTAAACGATCCGGGCACGGGTCAGGTCGTATGGAGAGACAGACACTCGGACTCGGTCGCCGTTCAAGATCCGGATCCAGTGCTTGCGCATTTTGCCACTTACATAGCAAAGGATTTCGTTCCCAGTCTCCTCAAGCAAGACTTTGAATTGGGCGTTGGGCAAATTCTCGACGACAGTGCCGTCTAACTCAATGCCTTCTTCCTTGTCTGAGTCCTCAGTTTTCTTTTTGACTGGGCCCCGATATCTTCCTCTTCCGCCTGCCATATGTGTGGTGTGTCTGGATCCTGTCAGATGACTGCCAAACTAGGCACCGAGTGTACCTTGTGTCAGCGCAATTAGCTTCGGGCCGCTTGAACGAGCTACTCAACGGTCAGGATTTCGGGGCCGCCCCTGGTCACGGCGACGGTGTGCTCAAAGTGTGCACTGAGTTTTCCGTCCTTGGTCACCATCGTCCACCCGTCTTCTAAGGTGACCACGTCGAGAGTGCCCTCGTTGACCATGGGTTCGATGCAGATCGTTGTTCCTTCACGAAGAATTGCTCCGCTCGACGGTTTGCCAAAGTTAGGCACACTTGGCTCTTCGTGCAGGTTCTTGCCTATTCCATGGCCAACCAACTCACGGACAACTGAATAGCCGTTCGATTCGACGTACTTCTGAACGGTGTTCGAGATCTCACCGACTTTGGATCCGACCTTCGCTTTCGCGATCCCTTGCCACATGGCTTCCTCAGTTATGCTCAGAAGCCTTTCGGCGTTCTTGGAAATCTTGCCGACGGGGAACGTCCATGCACTGTCAGCGTGAAAGCCGTCCTTATAGACTCCGAAGTCTAAATCGATGATGTCCCCCTCTTTAAGAGGTGTATCGTCGGGAATCCCGTGAATCACGACATTGTTGACGCTGATGCACGTCGCCGCGGGATAACCCCTGTAGTTCAAAAAGCTTGGGACTCCCCCTTTCTCCCGGATGAGCCTGTCGGCCAACTGATCCAATTGCTCCGGCGTCACTCCAGGCTTGATCTCCTCACTGACCATTCGGAGCGTCCACGCCAAAATCCGTCCAGATTCGCGCATCTTGGCGATTTCTGACTCTCGCTTGAGAATGATCATGGGAATTTCAGGGAGATTTAACCCCAGATGCCCAGCGCAGAATGATAGGTCGGATAGGTCGAATTTGCTCTATGCGACGAGGCTATAGATCGCCTGCGCTCTTCTTGGGATAAGGAACAAACAAGACCGGACGGGTGAAACGGTCTCCTGGCTTACTGGCCGAGCCGGACAGGAGGCCGTTTTTGCTTGCGGAATAAACCGCGTGGATCGTGTACCCGGTCTTTGAGTCGTCGACATACTCATCGATGAAGCGGGATCCAAAACCTGGCCGCCAAATAACGGCCCTGTCCGCGCCATCAAAGAACGCCGTACCGAAAGCCCATCGTTGGTCGGTGAGCGCAAAGACAGCCCACTCCTGGTTTGTGCCCGCAATGCGTCCGAAACTGACCCATTCACCGCTATGCCAACGGGCGTCCTCCGGGACTCCAATAGTCGCCGCCTGCAGCGCCAGGTCTCCGGCATTGTTGATCCCATACACATAGACGCCACCCAGAGGGGGATGGCCCAGGTCGATGAACTTTCCGTCGGGAGTCCATAGGTTGGCCGAGTAATTCCAGCCCGGCTCCCGGTGCCAACCAGCAACGACGCCCGCATCGTTCACGTGGCGGGCGGCCGTCGTGTCACCGTCTGGAGCCATTCCCAGATCGATCGTCCCGATCAGCGGGTCGTAGAGCCAAGCATGAGCCGCCGAGGTTGTCTTATCGAGACATTGCCCTACCATTTTGCCTTGGCGACCTATAGAAATGACGTCCAGGAGACGGAGCTTTTCTGGCATCTGTATCACGTGGATGCCAGAGTCGGGGTTCCACACCGCAGCGTGTTTGAGCCCAGCAATCACGACATAGCAGGCCACTTGACAGGAGTCATTGATAGACACCCCATTTGTGAACTCACCGCCAGGAGGAGTCGGAAACTGTCTCCACCCTACGTCAGGCCTCCAATACCAACCCGGCCCATTGCGAGTGTCTCCAACAATCCATCCTGACGAGTTGACTGATAAACCTGCCATCCGTCCCCTTTGCCCTGGGCCAAGGTCGAACATTCTATATTTGAGCTCTGATGAGGCGGGGAGCCCCAATCCGGAGATCGCCAGCAACGCCGCCCAACCGAGCGAAACCATCATAGAGATATGTTGACGTGTTTTTTGGGGCAAAGGTACTTTTACAGTGAACGAAACGTCTTTTTTTTTTCGTCCTATGAGTTGTGGCGCGTCTGCGCTCCGCGAGGAAAATCATGAGAAAAGGTCTCACCACCGCTTTGTCACTCGCACTGTCGACCACTCTTGCGGTCGCCGACGACTACTTTGTCCACGAGTCGGTCTCTAGCCAGAGCAACTATGCCGCCTACCCGGTCGGCTTTTGGAGCGACGCCAACGGAACGTACGCCGCAAGCTTCGAGGAGGGCGCATTTTCGCGCTCCAGATGGATACAGACGGCGCTTTCGAGCCCGGCGGGCAACCTGCTGACAGCTGAAACAACACCTCACACTGAGCCGGTCAAAGTGCTTGGAGCCAACAGTTCTGGGCTGTGCTGCGGATGGGCGAAGAAACAAGACGGAAACTTTGGGCCCTGCACATGGGACGCCAGCGGGTTTGGCTCAAACATTACAGCTAACCCATTGACCGCGTTCAACGGCAACCGACTCAAGGGCGAAGCCCTCATGGTCAATAGCACAGGGATGACTATAGGTTATTTCGGGACGGCCCAAACACTCGACGCCGCACAAGATCCCTTTGTCAAGGAATCGGGCAACCCAGAAAAGTTACTTGTTGGAAACGGATTCGACGATGGGCGTGCCATCTGCATCAACGGCAAGACCAACACCCCTGGCATCTACCGGGTCGGTGGATGGAAGAGGGTCGATGGAGGTTTCGTCCACGCCATGCTCTGGAAGAAGTTGAACGGCAGTTGGATAGAAGAATCCATCTACGACCCGGACGGTGTGCTCGCTAGTCGGGCCACCTGGATCGCCGACATCAACGACAACGGCGTCTGTGTCGGTCGGATCGAAACCTATGCCCCCAATATCCAGTCGGGGGAATCGATCGACGTCAATGAGCCAGGCGGCTTGTTCATTTATGACCCGTCCGACAAGGTTCGTCGAATCAACTTACCTGGACTCACCGCTGCGGCACCAGTCCGGATCAACAACAACAACGAAATCATTGTGAATAGGACAGACGGAGGGACACTCATGCCCTACATTGTTGTTCCACCTCAGACGAGCGGCCCTGTCCGGGGGTCCGTCGTCGATGCGAGAGCATTGTTCTCTCCAGATTCACTAATGATTCCGCGCGCCTTCTATGATTTTCGTGATGACAGGAGAGTTTGTGGGTACGGAAATCTCAACCAAGCTAACAATCTCCGTGTCGCGCTTGTGACCAAAACTTCGACGGCTTACTCATTCTTGACCGTCACCAATGAAGCACCGCCGAACAATTCCGCCATTGAGGGCTTGACTGTTTCAGCGGGCGACGAAGCCAGCCTTGCCTCGTTGGACGGAGACTGCATGGACTTGACCTTCAACGGGTCAGGGACACACCAGATCACTCTCCACGGCACGGCTACCGGTTCAACGACGGGATACAATTTTTCGCCTAGCATTCGAGCCATGACCAGCGGGATCTACAAGGTGACAGTGAGCCATTGGGATTGGCAAGACTCTCATTGGGAGGACACTGCGCAAAACATTCCTCTCTCGCAAGACTTTCTCACGGGGTCTCTAGCGGGTTCGAACAACTCTCAGTACTACTTCCACAACGGCCAAGTTAACGTCCATGTACGGCTGACCTTTACGGCGACGATGACGTCCGCTACGCCGAGTGTCCAGATCGAGCGGGCAGGGATCGCCCGTAAGGTTTGAAGTCAGGGATTTAGGCTCCTTGTGCCCTTCGCAGTTTATTTGGGCTGCTCCAGGGGCTAGACTACGACTTTGTGCCCCGAGTCTCAGTCATCGTGCCCTCCTACAACCATGGTCGGTTTTTGACGCAGTGTTTGACCAGTGTCCAGGATCAAGAGTTTCAAGATTGGGAAGTCGTGCTCATCGATGATGGGAGCCAGGACGACAGCCTAGCGGTGGCCCAAGGATTTGCAGAGTCTGACCCGCGGTTCAAAGTGAGCCAAAACGTTGCGAACTTAGGGGCTTACGCGACCCAAGCCAAGGCCCTAGAGTCCTGCTCTGGTGAGTTCGTCGCCATTTTGAACTCAGATGATTATTGGGAGGCAAAAAAGCTCAATCTGCAGACCGAGGCGCTCTCGAGGCGTCCCGAGTGCCCGGTCTGCTATTGCTTGGGATGGACCGTCGATACAGGAGGCGTGACAGACCTGACAAACGACGTCCACGGGGCTTGGCCGGTCACACCCGTCCAAGACCTACTGCCTTACTTGGTGTTCGAAAACCGTATCCTCGCGAGCAGTGTGCTCGTTCGTCGCGAGGCCCTGCAGTACGACACTTCGTTGAGGTACTCGGGTGACTGGTGGCTGATGCTCCGTTTGGCCCAATTGGGGCCGGTCGCGTGTGTCCCAGATAGACTGACTTTCTGGCGGCTTCACGAGTCCAACAGTTATCTGATCAGTCCTGACCAAGTGGTGGAGGAGGTTCGGTTCCGGCGAGCCGTGCAGACAGCTGGCCGAGAGTTTCCCGACACACCAGGCGTACGAGACGGGCTGATGCAGAACTACATCAATCTAGTGTCGCTCCTGGTTTTATGCGGTGACATGGCTGGCGCGCGCGCGGTCAGTGCTGAGTCACTCAATGTGCTTGGCGATAGACCGGGATCAAGCGAAATCCGCCGTCGTGCATTAAAGCGTCTGTGGTCGTCGTACCTACCGAAATGGTGGATCCAAAATCACCTTTGGGGCCGATCGGGAGTTGATGTGTCCCTGTTTGACCGGCCTTCAGTCCGTCAGTCTCTGGCCGACTCTCGGCCGCTGTGCCTCCGCACCTAACTCGTGAGCGAGTCCGCGTCGACTGTGCTTCGGGCCAAATCAGGCAGTAGCCCTTTTAGCGCGTGAGCTGTTTCAATAAACTTTTCGAAGCACCAGTCGTCCATCTTCGCCTGTTGAAGCGCCCCTGGCCTGGTTCCTGCGGCGAACTTGCGCGTTCCTGGATGGAAGTATGAGGCCCAGAAACCAGACGCACCTGAGTCTCGGATCATTTGGGCAAACGCATTGACGTTGGTCACGGGGAGCAGTGGCGCGAGGTTCAGGGTCACTCGTATCCCCTCTTCTGTGAGGCGTTTGACGGCACTCAGGCGTTGTCCGATACTTGCACACGATGGCTCGTAGCGAATTCTAGTTGCGTCGTCATCTGTCGTGACTGACATACCGACCTGAAGTTCATGAAGCGACCGGAAGATGTCAATATCCCGGGAGACCAGTGGCGAACGAGTCAGGATGCGAACGCTGGGTTGCGGCTCTAACCTGGACAGATGCTCAACGATTGATTTCGTGAGCCCGGTGTCACGTTCAACCGGCTGATAGGGATCCGTAACGGAGCCCAACAACACCTTGCAGCCAGCTAACCTGTCTTCCCGTCTCAAGAGTTCAAGCGCGTTCTCCTTGACCTCAACCCAGTATCCCCAGTCGTGCGCCTTCTGCTCATCCGGCATGAAGAAAGCAGCATAGCAATAGCTGCAAGCAAAACTGCACCCAACATAAGGATTGATCGTAAAATCAAGGTCTTTGAGAGCTCCTGTCGGTTTTGTAAGGATCTGACGGACACGGCGCCTTGTGACGAGCGCTTGACCAATCCGCCTTGGGACACGGACTTCGGGCTCCAGGTCAAAGAGCAGCGGTTGTGCAGACATGTAGACATAATACAACATTTGTACGATAATGTCTACTATTTTGCAATTTTCAGGAAACCTGCGATAATTTGAGGCGTGAAGTGTGACGTCTTGATTGCCGGCGGGGGGACTGGCGGTGTCGCGGCGGCAAAGGCTCTACAAGGAAAGGGTCTTACAGTGGTTCTAACTGAAGAGACCGACTGGTTGGGTGGTCAGTTCACTTCACAAATAGTGCCCCCGGACGAGCACCCTTGGATCGAGCAGTTTGGGTGTACGCGCCGCTATCGGAAGTTCCGTGACGCAGTCAGGAATTCTTACCGAAACTCGCTTGGCCGTGAATGGGTTGAGAGTGGGCACAGGTTCGGCCCTGGTTTCAATCCGGGAGGGGGATGGGTGAGCAAGTTGTGTGGCGAGCCAAGGGTGTTCCACGAGCAACTTGTCGATATAGAGCAAGGTTCGATGGTCGACTGCCGGCTCAGGCACATTGTCAGCGAGGTGTCCTGCGAAAACGGTTCCATCAGGGCCGTGCAAGTCACGGATTTGAAGTCTGGCGGCTCGCAGTGGATCGAGCCGAAGATGGTGCTCGATGCGACAGAGTTAGGAGACCTCCTGCCGCTGTCGGGAACCTCGTATGTCGTTGGTGCCGAAAGCCGCGACGACACTCGTGAGCCACATGCAATTGACGGCCCCGCGGAGCCGGACAATATCCAATCCTTCACTTGGTGCGCCGCAGTTGGTTGGGATCCGGATGGGGACCATACGATTGATGAACCCAACCTATATGACTATTGGCGTTCGTTCGTGCCTGAGTTCTGGTCGGGCCGGCTGCTGGATTTGACTTTCCCCAACGTACGGACAGGTGCGCCGATGACACTCCCTCTTTTTGAGGCCAAAGACGATGGCGCCCTGACCCTTTTCGGCTACCGCCAAATCATTGACCCGACTCTGTACTCGAAGCCTGTGGAAGCCGTGACTGTGATGAATTGGCCGCAGAACGACTTCATGACAGGGCACGTCATCGACGTCGATAAGGCCACCAGGGACAAGCACTACCGTGGAGCAAGGCAGCTCACACTCAGTGTCCTCTATTGGCTCCAATCTGAACTTGGCTACAAGGGCCTGCGGCTGCGTCCAGATGTTACAGGGACGGACGACGGGCTGGCCATGGCACCCTATCACCGTGAGAGCCGTCGGATCAAGTCACTTAGAACCGTCAGAGAGCAGGACGTTAGTCCGGAGTGTAACCCAGGGCGCCAGGCCGCCCCGGAGATGTGGGACAGTGTCGGCGTTGGGGCTTACCGGATCGATCTGCACCCCGGATCAAATGGAGCGAAGACGATTGACATCGCGTGCCTTCCGTTTCAGATTCCTCTCGGAGCCCTGATCCCTGAGACGACGACCAACCTATTGCCTGCATGCAAAAACATCGGGACGACCCATGTCACGAACGGGTGCTACCGGCTCCATCCTGTCGAGTGGAACATCGGCGAATCAGCAGGCCTGTTTGCCTGCTTTTGCCTTTGCAAGGGCGTCGCGCCTCAAGATGTTTATGCTGACAAGCCCATGGTGAAAGAATTTCAGTCGCTCCTGGCTCAAGAGGGTGTCGAGTTGGCTTGGCCACGACTCGGCCCTCTGTGAGATCGCCCATGGCTCGACAGAAGAATCGATTTTGCGTATAATCTGAGGGGCCCCCCAGCCGTTTGTGTCATCTAGACATTTCGGAGCGCCAAAGGGTGCCCGGATTGGCGGTGATGACTAAGTACATTTTTGTGACTGGCGGCGTGGTTTCGAGCATTGGAAAAGGCATCACGTCGGCTTCGCTTGGGCGCATCCTTCGAAACAGGGGATGGGTCGTTGCGCCGATGAAACTCGACCCGTACATCAACGTCGACGCGGGCACGATGAACCCGTTCCAGCACGGCGAGGTCTTTGTCACAGACGACGGCACCGAGACCGACCTCGACCTCGGCCATTACGAGCGGTTTATCGACGTGCCATGTTCCAGCGGATCGAGCATCACGACTGGCAAGGTTTACCGCAAGGTGATCGAAGCCGAAAGACGGGGCGACTACCTTGGCGGGACTGTGCAGGTCATCCCTCATGTCACGAATGAGATCAAGCGATCTATTGTCGACCTGGGGCGGCAGCAAGAGGCCGACATCGTTTTGGCGGAAATTGGTGGCACTGTCGGCGACATCGAGTCGCTGCCGTTTCTCGAAGCCATCCGTCAGATGCGCAAGGATTTCGGGAAGGAAAACACGCTCTTTATCCATGTGACGCTTGTCCCCCAAGTCGGGCCATGGCATGAGATCAAGACCAAGCCGACGCAGCACAGCGTCATAAAACTCCGCGAAATCGGCATATCACCTGATGTCCTAGTCTGCAGATCAGAAGTACCACTGGGAGACGAAGTTAAAGAGAAGATCAGCCTCTTTTGCGACGTTCCACCGGAAGCCGTTGTGGAAAGCCTGAATGCAGAATCTATTTACGAAGTGCCGCTCATGTATGAGCGAGCAGGCCTAGGTGAGCTTGTTGGTAACAGATTGGGCCTGGAAGACCGGGCTCAAAACTTAGCTGAATGGGAGGGCATCGTCGAGAAGATCAAGCACCCGGCAGGCCGCTGTTGCATTGCGGTCGTTGGAAAGTACACCCAAAATGGCGATTCGTACAAGTCTATTGCCGAAGCCCTCATTCATGCCGGAGGAGCCAATGACGCCAAAGTCGACATTCGTTGGATAGAGAGCCAAACTTTGGAGTCCACTGTCGATCCAGCCACCGTCTTAGGTGATGTTGATGGCGTCATCGTTGCTCCGGGGTTTGGTGACCGGGGCATTGAGGGCAAGATTCGGGCCATGAGCTACGTGCGTGAAAGTGGTTTGCCGTTCCTTGGGATCTGCCTTGGATTGCAAATGGCTGTTATTGAGTTTGCACGTAATGTGTGTGGACTGGAAGGGGCCAATACAACAGAGGTCGCTTCGAAGGCTCCATATCCCGTCATCAGTGTCATGCCAGACCAGACAAAAGTCGAGTCGAAAGGTGGCACGATGCGCCTGGGGACGTACCCTTGCAACCTGACAGCGGGAACCCTTGCCCACGGACTCTATGGGTCGACAAGAATCGAAGAGCGGCACAGGCACCGGTTCGAGGTCAACAACGATTTTCGAGAGCTCTTGATTTCAAAGGGACTAGTGGTTTCAGGTGTCTCTCCGGACTATCGCCTAGTCGAAATGATCGAACTTCCGTCGCATCCGTTCTTCATTGCGACACAGGCCCACCCCGAGTTTAAGTCGCGACCAAACCGGCCGCATCCACTCTTCCTAGGATTGGTAAAGGCGGCCTTAAAGGTCGGATCGAGGAACAAAGCGCACATTGCGCTCTGACTACCAGATTGGCTTGGCCGTGGCGTACTCTCGCATTCCGGGGAAGACTGGCTTGAAATGCGATGATCGGCCCGGCTCAAGAATTTCAAAGAACCTTACGTCCTGAGTCGGGATGTTTTGCACATTTCCGTTCCAGTCACAGACGATCCAATATCCGGTTGGCGACGTAGTATAGGCGTCATTGACGACCCTGCCACGGTTGAGCCTCGCGTATATGTCGGAGTAGAACGCCACCTGTCCCCAATAGATGCTACTTGTAGATTTTTGTGGAATCTGAAACGCTGGAGCCTGGTGGTTGTGGTACTCAGCATTCTCAGCAAAGTTTTGGTCATGTAGGAACATGAGGCTCCGATCCACGCCCCAGGGGTCAAAATCACAGGCACGAAGGGCCTCATAGAGGTTTGTCGCGACCTCGCGCGTGTCACTGCTCTTGACTTTCGGGCCTTGGCTGGCTAGTGAGCCGCTTGAGAACGCGAGAGTCAGTCCGAAAAGGAACGACCCAGACAGTATGGCCAAATACTTAACTTGAATTGTTTTCATTATGGTGTCCTTACTATGAGTTTGTACAGTCAAAACCAAACTCACAATCCTCATTGTTTATCCCAACCGCACCGCAGCAGTCCACGGTCGCACAAACCCATGGTATCCAAAAGCCACCAGAAAGGTAGTTTCCGGACTTAACTGTGACTGTGGCATACCCACAATGCGCTGGAGCAATCCCGTCCTTCTCGATACATTTCTTTTGAAGTTCTATTTATCGACGATACTCGAAAGGGGGACATTAAGACTCAAGGGTGGTGCAAACTATGTCAGTAAGCTCCGTCGCCACGAAGGACGGCCAAAGGGGTCTTGACCAAGATCTTTAGGTCGACCCATAGGCTCATTTCTTGGAGATATTTGTGGTCTAATTCCATCCATTGCTCGAACGTCAGGTCGCTACGGCCCATGATCTGCCAATAGCATGTCAGACCAGGGCGGACAGAGAGCCGCTCTGCCATGTACTCGTCATAGAGTTCGACTTCGCGGGGAAGAGGTGGGCGAGGCCCGACCAGGCTCATATCGCCCTTGAACACGTTCAAGAGCTGTGGCAGTTCGTCGATACTGTACTTTCTCATAAACCGACCGACTGATGTGACCCGGGGGTCGTTCTTCATCTTGAATATTGGGCCTTCGCGCTCGTTCTGCTCTTTCAGGTCGTCTTTCTTCTCATCGCTTCCGACCTTCATCGAACGAAACTTGTAGAACAGGAAAGTTTTGCCGCAGAGTCCCACACGGGGAGCCTTGAAAAGTATAGGGCCACGGCTCGTTAACTTCACCAATACTGAGAAGACGAAAATGATGGGGAACAATAGGATGAGGAGAATCGACGACCCCAATATGTCCAGGATCCGCTTACGCTTTCGGTAGTTGATGACCCTTGGCGTCAGATTTCGGACGCTCTCGTTGGCAATGGCTACTGGTTTGGCAGCTTGACGCAACGACATTCTCCTGGTCTCCGTTTCGTGATCCTCTGGCAGGGCCCCCATTCGAGGCTCTAACCTTCCAATCACATTTTAGCATATCGGGTCGCCGATTGAGTTCGTTCAGGCAAACATCGAGACTGAATGACTAAAAAGCCTGTCAGGATTGTCAGCCTGTAGTTTGATTCTGCAAGTAAGTTTTCACCTGGGCGCCGATCGCTCTGCCGAGAAGCACTGGGACTGCGTTTCCAATTTGCCTGTATTTTTGCGTGGTGGTTCCCGCGAACGTCCATTCGTCTGGAAAGGTCTGGATCCGTGCATATTCCTCGACAGAAAGCGGACGATCTTCTTCAGGATGGGCCAGTAATGTCGCAGGCATGATGGGAGAAGTGAGCAGGGTCGGCGAGGGTTCGTCCCATGCGAGCCTCCTCAAAAATCCTGTCCGGCCGCCGCTCGAAAAATATGCGCGACCAAGGGCCTGCCGCTGAAGGTCTGGAGGCAATGACCTCCAGTTCTGTCCGGGGCCGATACGTTTGAGATAGGTCACTTGCTGGGATCGAAGTTGTACATATTCAGCTGGCTCCGAAAGACCCTTCACCGCCTGTCGGAAAGTGACGGCCGGTCTGGCCAGTGGCCGAAGCTGCATGGCTTGGCCATCCCTCAAGGCCATGACGAGAAGCCGAAGCCGCTTCTGAGGGACACCATAGTCTTTTGCGTCCAGTAATTGGCACGTTGGGGAGTAGCCGTACCGACTCAAATGGCCGATGATGTGGCCGAGGGCGCCGCCTGGCTTTTCGTCATCCCTCAAGCTTGGGTGGCCATCTCCACGGAGGCAATGTGGTCGGTGGTGCAAAGGGGCAGATAAGAGACCCCGCACATTTTCGACGATGATGACACGTGGCTGGAGCCTACAAGCCAATTCGATAAAATGGAGGAACACATTGCCACGCTCGTCGTTCAGACCCAATCGCTTGCCTGCGGTCGAAAACGCTTGGCAAGGCGGCCCACCCACTACGGCGTCCAACTGACCGAAGTCCTTCATGTCCGATGCACTGAGCGACCGAACATCAGCCTCTAATAGATTTAGCCCAGGCTTGTTCGAACGGATTGTCCGGCAAGCCGTTGGATCGTGTTCGTTCGCAAAGGCGCACGTCCATCCAGCCTGTTCGAGCCCAAGATCGAGGCCCATCGCGCCCGTAAAGAAACTTGCGTACCTCAATGTTTGATGAGACGATGGCAAGCTGAAAATTGATCTGTCAGGGGGCCGGATGGACCGAACGGCCCTCGTCAGACGTCAAGACTTCACTATGTCGCTGACAATTGAAGAACGATTAGCCCGGCTAGAACGCTCAAACAGAAGCTACAAATCTGCCCTGATCGGGTGCCTGGCACTTTTCTCCGGCCTCATATTGACGGGATTTGGACAAGAAAGGCAAGCCTATCCTCAACATATCGTGGCTGAAAGCGTGACGGTCAAGACGCTAAGTGCCTATAACGGCAATGTCAATCAACTTGCCAGCCAAAACGGGACGTTCCAGTTTCTCAGTACAATCGACGGGCGGGCCGACGCCTTGTCGATCAAGGATGGGAGCGTCACAAACTTAAAGAGCCAGAGGGCAGTCCTCGTCCGTGCTGTCACGAGCCAGCTAGAGGTGGCCAACCAAGGAAACACTGTCGGGATCAATCTATCGGCCGACAACGCGGGCGGAAGTCTGCGCATTTATGACGGACAAGGGGCCGAAACAGTGGTCCTGGAGTCAAGTGGCTCTGGTGGAGCGCTGGCCCTTTTTGGACCCAAGAATTTCGTCGGTTTCGAGGCCAAGGTCGACTCCAGATCGGGGTACCTCAAGCTCTCAGGCCCCAACAAATCCCTTGTGAAAATGGGCCGCGGAGACCGCGGTGATGGCGAGGTGACTGTCTGCACAAGAGACGGGAACAATGCGGTCATCGCTAGTTGCAACCCTGATGGCACGGCTGGCAATCTCATGGTCCAGCGCGTCGGGGCGTATCCCCTGGTCGAGTTAGATTCAGACGCCAAAGGAGGGTTTGTTCGGTCATATGACGGGAAGGACGAACGCGAGCGCTGGCCAAAGTCAGCCCAGCGATGACGCTATGTACGCGACCAATAGCACGCCGAAATAGGTGGCAATTGAAGCTGCGCCTGCGTAGTCTTTTGCTATCCGCTGCCCTGCGAATAGGCAAAGAAGGGTCACACCGCAAGTTACGAGAGCCGCCTCGACGGGGAAAGCAATGACTGGCACGAACAGCCCGACCCCGGCCCATGACGAAACGAGCCCGCTGGCAAGTTCAAGTAAAGTCAGCGTGGACAGTAACATTGGCACCATGGACTTCAATGGGCTTTGGCTGAAATGCCCGGTCAGCCAGTCGAGGTTGCCCTTTCGATCGGCGACTTTGTCCCACCCTGATTGTAAGAAGAGCACCCCAAAAAAGGCAAGTGACAAAGCGATGACCACCCGCGTCCATTCCATATAGACCAGACGTACCCACCAGGCGTTTGTGGCTCGCGTAGCTAGTCGGATTGATCGTCTAGTCCCGGTAGCGCCGTGGAAAACTCGGTGCTTTGGAGCGGGCGTGGAGAAAACTCGACGGGCTCGACCGCTGCCATCTCTGCGTTCGACTGAATACCAAAGTCTCGAAACTTTCGTGCTGCCGGAAGGACCCTGGTTTCCAGCGAAGCTCCCATGTCGTTGTACTTGCGGCTAGCTTGCTGGAGGGCCTTTCCCAGAGCTGCATAGTCGTTAGTGATCTTACATATCCGTTCGTACAGCGTCGCAGCATCAGCCTGGAGTTGTCGAGCCGATGCCGCAAGTTTCTCTTGCTGCCATCCATAATTGACGGCGCGCAGCAGTGCCAAGAGGGTGTTCGGCGAGGCGAGGATGACGTTGCAATCCCATATGTCCTCACTCAGGGTCGGGCTCGCAAGGTGCGCCGCGTGGAACGCGGCTTCACTGCCGACGAAAAGCACAACAAAATCCGGAGTCGAGGCGAGAAGCCTTGAATAGTCCCGTCGCTTGAGCTCCTTCGCGTGTCCTGCTAGGCGCGCGGCGTGCTCTAGCAAGAGGGCACGCTTCGTCGCCTCGTCTGGTTCGTCGAGGGCGTCGATATAGGCCCTCATTGGTGCCTTAGAGTCGATGATCAGGCATCGATCACCGGGAAGTGTCACGACCATGTCGGGTCTCTGTGCCCCATCGTCTCCAGCAAAGGTTTGTTGAGTCACGTAGCTTGTGTGTTCTTCTAGTCCTGCTTTCTCAACGACGCGCTGGAGTTGGACTTCTCCCCAGTTCCCAACTGTGCCGGGATCCTGTAGGGCCTTGACCAGCTTCGACGTGTGCATAGTCAATGCCGCGTGCCCCTCTCTCATCGTGCCGACCATCTCCACCATTTCTTGGTATGCCCCCTGTCTTCGCCTCTCCATGTCATGGTTTTGGTCTTCCAGCTTCTGGAGCGAAGTTTTGACGGGATCCAGGAGGTTTTCAATTTCTTTTTTGTGAAGCTGGCTCGCCCCGTCCGTACTGTCGCGAAATGTTTTGAGCAAGGCCTCTGCTTGCGTCAAGAGCTGCTTGGTTGAGTTTTCCAAGGCGTCACCGCTGAGGGCCTTGAATGTGTCCACGAGCCGCGATTCGGCCTCCTGGTACACCTTCAGCCTTTCGTCATGAGCCCGGTCTCGCTCATCGACAATGGCCCGAAGGCTCTCGGTCTGTCCCTTTCTAGTCGATAGTTCGGCCAAGCTGGCGTCCAGCTTGTCTTGAGTTGCCTTGAGCTCTGCCTCTCTGACGGCGCCTTGTGTGTTCAGCCCATCAATTATGGCTAGGTGTGAGCGCGATATCTGGCGCGAAACAAGCCAAACGGCTCCACCACCGATGCCCAACCCAACAATGAGCCAAATGGCTTCCATGACTGGATTAGTATAGCAATGTCTGTCTGTCCGGCGTCAATATCCAATGCCTCGCATTTTCTGGCGGCCGTCAAGCGAGTTGTACCACTTGGCCATCGTCTTTACCTCGATCTTTCCGTCGTCGCGAAGTTGGCGGATATAGTCCATGGCAGCGTTGAACCAGGAGATGCTGTTCCAATTGTTTGCGTTGTGCAACGGCTTCATACTGTCTGAAATGTCGTGAAAGTACACGAAGCGTGGCTTTCCTTCGACGACGCCTTGGTCGAGCCAATCCTTGAATTGCTCGATGCTCTGTTGGGGGTCGAATCCGTTGATCCCATTCTCAGCTGCCGCTGTATCGTAGGCAAAGCCATAGTAAGGGTGTCTGATGAAATTAGTGTCAGATGACCCAGGGTCGGTGTCGATGCCCACAGTCCGCCCATAGGACATACCCAATTCGTCCATGGCCGCAAAAACATTCAAGTTAGACGCGCCGCCTGGGTACACGACAAATTTATGACAATTGTCTCTCGTCAGTCCACGCCTCTGGAGCAAATCTGTCACGGCGGCCAACTCAAGCCGCACATCACTGTAATCGAAAAACTTTGTGAGTTGGATGTGCTGATAACTATGGTTTACAACGTCAAAAACAAACGAATTGTTCTGGCTTCGTGTATTGTAAAGTGCGACAATATCGTCGTCAACAAGATACCCGCGGGCGTGGACTGCGTCAACGTTCCTTGCGGACCCGCGGTTGAGCTTGCCCTCAAAGTACTTACCGATGACTGCCAGGCTAGCGCTCAAGTTGTTTGCTACAAAATAGGGCTTGACTATCGAGTCAACGCCTTGCCAGCAATCGTCGAACACGATCATGACGTTGCACACATCGACCGGTCTTAGCCTGCACTCCGCGAAGCGGATTTTCCCAATGGTCTCTGTACCCAAATTGGGTTGCATCCGAATCCTGATCTTCGTGATCGGCTCGGGGTTTTGTATGTCGCCATTGTAATGGAAGATCTTTTTTCGTCTATGGACGTTTGCGTCGGGTGACACATGTTCACTTGTAGGAGCAAGGGCCAGTGCGAACTTGAGCTCGTTCCAGCCCCGAGAGACAGTAAAAGTGCTTTCGGACGTGTACTGCTGGTTTTCAGTCAGAAAGTCGAAATTGATAAAAGCGGGCTGAACTTCTGGGCCAGAAAAAGGCTCGTTCCCTGGGGCCACTGTCGGGGGCCCGTCGATATGTACCCATAGCCGCACCTCGTGCTGGGGAGAATGGTAATCGTTAAACAAGATGGGCTGACTCAGCGTGTAGACCAGCGACGCCTCTTGCGCTGTGTCAAGCCGCTTGACCATCGTCGACATGAGGATAGGGGGCTCACCAAAAGAGTTTGGCAAGACGTATTTCTCAATGTCTGGACCTGAGAGGTTCACAACACCGCTTGCATCCGGAAGCTGATGGGCAAAATCGACAAGCAACCTGTCTTCCGCTTGGGTCTGTGAAAGCAGGGCCATGCCCACTCCTAATATTGACAAGAATCTTAAGGCACCCTGCACTAAGCTATCTTACTGATAAATACGGCGGCTTCACAACAGAGTAAATAAGGGACTTGAAGAAGCCTGGCACTTCTGCGTGGGTCAAGTCCCATGCCAAAATAAGGTGTGAAGAAGCGCTCGATCGGATGTGCACTGGCTAAGATCGCCTTGATGGCAGCCGGGGCATTGCTCGTCCTTTGGCTTATCCAGGTCGGGCTTGTGCTCAGAGACGCTAAGAAAGCGGGGCTTCTGGATGATGTCAAAACTGAGAAGTATGAGGCTTCAAGGGACAACAACTTGAAGGCTATCCATCAAGCACTCATGAGGTCGCAGGAAAGTGAGGGCACGTTGCCGCCAGCCGCAAACTGGATGGATGCGGCGCTAGTCCGGCTCAAGACAAGTGACCTGACTGAAGACGAAGCCAAGGCTAAGCTCAAGCGACCAGGGCAAAAGAGCTTCGGTTACAGCATAAACTCGTCAATGGCAGGCAAGGACACGCGGGCCATCCGGGTCAAGGTAGGCACGATCCTTGTTTTCGAGTCTCAATCGACGGCCTGGAACGCCTCAGGAGACCCAGCCAAGGATGCGATCGACGGCGGGAAAGCGGTCACCCTAGAAGGCGAGGTTGTGAGCTCGGCCAAGTGAAACTTGAGCAAGCAGTTGACATCTTCCTTTACGGTTTCTGTCTCGGTAAGTCAATTCATGGTGGCTTCGGTCATCGCCGAGACGGGCAGTTCGCCCTGATGGCAGACGACCCTCCACGAAAGTCCCGAGGAAGAGCCAGCGAGGTCGTCACTTGGAACCTAAATCCAAATTGGGTCAAGCAGAAAGTCGAGGAGTGGGATGTTGGCCGATATTTCTTGTGCTTAATCGTCCCAGAACCGCAAGACATCGTGGCCCCCAAGATGGATTTTAAGGATCAGGGGTTTCGACTTTTGGGCACGCAGCCTTTCTTTTGGACATCTCCTTCACCAGCGAATGGAACACTAGATCCGTGCATCCAACGGATGAGTGCGCAGTCCGAGCTGGCCCGGTTCGAGAGGGCCCAGAGGCGTCGGACTTTCGACTCGGAATGGTTCGACGGCGACGACAGTCCCGTCAGGCTTTATTGCAAATGGGACGGATCGAACCCAGTGGGTTGGGTCAAAAGCGTTAAGACGCCTTTTGGCGGAAACTGGGTCAGCGACCTCTATGTCGCTCCAGGATATCGCCGGCAGGGCTTGGCGACAGCTTTGATGACGAAGATGCTTATTGAAGACCATCGACTCGGGGTCGAGGCAAGCGTGCTCCTTTCTAGCCATGCGGGAGCGGGGCTCTATCCACGTCTGGGATACCAGCGCTTGGGCACACTTCTCCTCATGAGACCGCCGTCATAAGCCCAGGTATTCTCTCGCGGGGAAGCAACTACTTGGACTGATTATTATGAAGAGGATCATTACACTTTCAATGGCCGTGGTTTCTTCGGCCACATTCTCACAGGTTCTCGGTGGCATGGACCACATCAATGTCGTCGGGCCAGACCTCGTGTCGACCGCTGCCAATGGCCGGATCGAGGTGTCCACAGACCTACCGGAGACGTCCCGCATGGTCATCGACGACTTCTACGCCGATCAGAACATCTTAAAGACCGTCGAAATGGCCTTTGAAAACACCAGTACCCTGGACATTGACCGGCCAAATGGATGGCGGATCAGCATCTGGTCGAGCGCAACGGATGCGGCTGCTTCGGGCAACGACCTGACGGGCAACGTTGTCCAGACGACATATGTCGATTTCGCAACGGGGAGTTGGACCACGACGCCCTTGTTTGGAACGGGCGCAACCAACTTTGCCTCCAAAATCACGTTTTCCAACTTGAACTTGGACATCGGGACAGGCGTCCGGTACATTGGCGTGGCACCCGTACAGGCATCCACAAACCAGATCAAGTGGCGGATTCTCGCCCACAAAAACCCCTTCCTATTGGGTAACAACACGGCAAACGATTCGTTGGGGATCAACCCTGGTGGCGGCCTCGGACTGGGGACCCTTTATTCCGTCGGAACGAACGCGGCTTACTCCGTCGAGCTCGTGCCTGAACCACTGTCTTTCCTGGCTCTCGGTCTTGGACTGGTGGCCCTCACGAAGAAGCGACGGGCCCACTAAGACTGGCGGGCCCGGAATGGGGAGGGTGCTAGGTGGTATCCTTTGCGGGCCGCCAAAGGGTCAGGCGCATGGCAGTGCCGAGGCTCAACGGACCGGACTCCCCGGAGTGATTCCTAGTTATGCCACTCGAAAAATCAAAGAAACTCAGCGTAGTCAAGGACTATGCGACCAAGGAAGGCGACACAGGTTCGACAGAAGTTCAGATCGCTCTCCTTCATGCGCGGATCGAACAGGTCACCGAGCACCTAAAAGTCAACAAGAAAGACAACCATAGCTTGACCGGACTGCTCAGGATGGTAGGCAAACGTCGACGGCTCGAAGCCTACTTGAGGGCAAAAGACGTTGTGAAATATCGCGAACTCATCGCCCGTCTAGGTATCCGCGAAGTTCGGCCGAAGTAACTTCAGGTTCCAGGAATTCCACTAGTTGCGGCTTCGGTCAATGCAGCCTTGAGTCGGTCGATTTCGTCGAGGGTCGTGTAGACGTTGGGACTGACCCGGATGCCTTTGAAAGACGGGTGCTCGATTCCGGTTACGAAGATCCCTTTCTTGGTGAGAAGCCAATCAGCTAAGGCGCCGGGCTCTATCCCCTTGATCTGGACAGTGCAAATCGCGCAAGAGTGGGCCGGATTTAAGTTTGTGTGAAAGACCACGTTTTCGAATCGACTCAGAGGTTCTGTCCATCTCCGCCGAAGGCTCCTCAGGCGCTCAGATTTACGAGCGACACCGATCGACTTGTTGAATGTCAAAGCTTCAGCGATCGCGTTGTGGTTGGCGGCGGGGTGGGTGCCGATCTCCTCGTATTTCCGTATGTCCGAATCCAGGGTTTCCGGTGCCGCCATTAATGGCCAAAGACCTTTGATGTTCGACTTCTTGACATAGAGCATTCCTGTGCCAATGGGCGCCATGAGCCACTTGTGCAACGAAGTCCCAAAATAGTCGCAGTCCAGCTCCTTCTGTTGGAAAGGAAACTGGGCGAACGCATGGGCTCCGTCCACAATGACAGGGATCCCATTTCGACGTCCGAGGGCGACGATTTGCCGAACGGGATTGATCTGCCCTGTCATGAAAACAACTTGGCTGACGAGGATCATCTTTGTCCTGGACGTCAAGCCACTCTCGAATGCCGAAACAATCTCTCGGTGGCTGGTTGGCGCAGCGGGCACCTTGACTTGGACAAGCTTTGTTCCATGGCGGCGTTCATGTTGTTGGAGGGTCGTGATCATCCGTGGATAGTCTTGGTCTGTTGTCAGGAACTCGTCGCCGGGTTCAAGGTCGAAACCTAAAAGGCACGTTTCCAAGGCCTCGCTGGCGTTGCGCATAATGGCCGTCTCTTCTGGGTCGACTCCAAAGAATTCCCCCAACTGGCTGCGGACATGTTCGATTTCAGGCTCAAGGTGCCTCCACATGAGGTAGCTGGGGGCCTGGTTAGAGTAATCCTGATATCTTTTGAGAGCTTCAAGGACAATTCTGGGAGATGGGCTCACACCCCCGTTGTTGAAGTTGGCTACAGTCCGGTCTAACGTGAATGCCTGCTGGATTTGTCCCCAATAGTCCTCGTCTTCCGGGCCACCATGAAACCGGGCAGAAGCTTTTTCGGCAAGCCCTAGGGCTGAATCGGAAAAAGCGACGGCGCTGGCGGCCTTGAGCAGGGCGCGACGCGACAAAGGCATGCGTAGAGTCTACTTGTTGGAGAGATCAAGGCAAGAGGTGTCCAAGTTTTTCTCGCTTGGTTTCCAAGTATTTCGCGCTGTGCTCCGAAGATTGAGCGACGAGTGGAACGAACTCCACGATCTCAAGACCATATCCTTGGAGCCCTGCCCTCTTGGCTGGATTGTTAGACAGAAGTCGCATCTTCTTGACTCCAAGATCTGTCAAGACTTGCGAGCCGAGCCCATAATCCCGTAGATCAGGTTTAAACCCGAGGGCCTCGTTCGCTTGTACGGTGTCAAGTCCGCTGTCCTGAAGTTCATAGGCTTTGATCTTGTTGACGATCCCGATCCCCCGCCCCTCTTGTGCCACATAGAGGACGATCCCAGAACCTTCGGTTTCGATTGTTTCTAGGGCCATCGCCAACTGGTCGCCGCAATCGCACCGGAGTGAAGCAAGAATGTCGCCGGTCAGACACGATGAATGGACGCGGACAAGGATGGGTTTTTCAGGATGGACCTCACCTTTGGTGATGGCCAGAAACGGATGAGGGTCGACGTCCGATTCGTACACATGGAGCTGAAAGTGGCCATACTTTGTCGGGAAATTGACCGGGCCAGCCACGCGGTGGACCAGCTTTTCTGTCTTGCGCCGATAGGCGATAAGGTCTGCGATGGTGATGATCTTGAGACCATGCTTTTCAGCAAAGGGCATTAAGCCGTCAAGCCGCATCATCGAGCCATCGTCGGCCAATATCTCTACACCGATCGCGACAGGCTGCAAGTTTGCCAGCAAACAGAGATCGACTGCTGCCTCCGTATGCCCGGCTCGCCGAAGGACACCGCCGTTTTCGGCACGTAGGGGAATGACGTGGCCAGGCCGCATAAGGTCGTCTGGGACAGCCATCGGGTCGCAGAAGACGGCGACAGTGGCCGCCCGGTCATGGGCAGAGACCCCTGTCGTTGTGCCATGGCGGGCGTCGACCGTTTCTGCCATCGCCGTGCCGAGCCGGGCGGTGTTCTGCTTCGTCATCATAGGAATTCCCAACCGGTCAAGCCTGTTGGAAGTCGTTGGGATGAACGGGACGCCACGCCCTTCCCGGACCATGAAATTCATGGCGTCGGCTGTGCACTTCTCGCCCGCCATGATGAGGTCGCCTTCGTTTTCCCGGTCGGGGTCGTCGACAACGATGACCATCTCCCCGAGTCGGATCGCCTCGATCGCATCAGGGACAGTTGAGAAATCCATGGCTCTATTCTACGGTTTGGCCGGCATCATGGCTTGTAAGGCCTACAAAGCGGGTCGCCTATGACGATGTCCTTCCACTTGATGACCAAGGAAGCCATAGAGAATGACTCTGCGAGGTTGTAGCCTTTGGTGTAGCGGTCGAACAAGATTTCTGGTCTTGCAAGCGCGAAGGTGTAAGGTTCACTGACGTAACCCTTGATTCCAGTCACGCCCTGCTCGATGAGGTATGTGACCAAGCTCTGCCCCCCGGAAACTTTGTCGAATGTCCTTGCGCTTGTGGAAACAAACGTCTCAGCGATGGCTCCGGGCTTGAACTTGAGCTTCCTGTAACTGTCTTGGTCGAACCGGGAATCGTTACTGCCCCAACTCATGTATCCCATCAACCGGTCGTTGGGAACTACGAAGGCATCGGTCGCCTCAAGAGCGGACTGAAAGCCTCTTTCCCTGAGCCCCTCACTGGCAATCTTGAGGGCGTCGTTCAAGACCTTGTAGCCTTCGGTCTTTCTGTTTCCAGCTTGGTCGAAGTAGAAAGGACCCTTTTCAGGTTGGGCGGCCAGCGCGTTGTCAACAAGCTTCTTTGCGTCTCCAGCGGTCGGCCCATCGAGTCGCGTCACCAAGAAAAGCCCACCAAATTTGGAGCTTTGGAACGGCTCTGACTTCTCAAAGTAGGGGTTAATGGCCCGCTTGATCTGATCCTCGTTCGGACCTTCGATAGGTTTTACACTCATGTTCATCGTAGCCAAGAAGGCATCCACCGCCCACCCACCGTCGTTGTCCAACCGTATGGGGACACCTTTTGTCAACACGATGTAATCAATGCGTTGTCGGGACGACCGCTGCGCTTGGCGCACGGGTTCCTCAATCTTCTTGACGAAGTCGGCGTAAGGAATGTTGTCGGTCGTGGCACAGTCGACAAAAACGACGTTTTCTTTTGGGACATCGCGTTTCAAGCGATAGTAGGCACCGATGTCTGTGCTATCCGGGCTCGCCTTGTTGATCACAAGCAGGACATGGGAGGCTTCAGTTTCTTTGACAGGGGGGCCAGGGGTGACAGTCGCCACCGGCGGTTTAGAAGAGGGCGTGCACGCGGCGACAAAGACGATCAGGGTTAACATGTTAACTTTAAGACGTTGCATCAAGGACGCCAAGGTCACTTTACTCAATACTCAACAGTGGCCCAAACATCAAGGTTCCAGGACGACCCGTGGTGGACCTTCGCTGACATGGCCAATGAGGTCGCAACCAGCGATTTCGCCACTAGAAAAAAGGAGCAACCCGCCACTGGTCTGAGGGTCAAGAGCGACGGCAACCTGCCAATCTGCGACACCTGGCGATCGCAGGAACTGCGGCCCTAGATAACTCGCGGTCCGGGCCGCGCCGCCAGTCACGCAGCCCAGGTTGAAAAGACGCTCTAGGCCGGGAAAAATGGGGAGCCGTCCAGCCGAAACCATGATTGAAACATGAGAGTTCTTGGCCACGTGGGACAGATGTCCGGCCAGGCCAAACCCGGTCACATCGGTAGCGCATCGGACTCCATTTGCGAGGCCCAGGTCGCGGCCCCATGAATTGAGCCGAGTCATGGAATCGATGGCTGAGGCCAGCTCTTCTGGCAGGCACATGTCGGCTTTGGCAGCCGTCGTCACTAGCCCTGTCCCAAGGGGTTTTGTGAGATAGATGGAGTCCCCAGGCCTCGCACGGTCGTTTGACCAGAAACCGTCTTGTGGGACAATTCCAGTGACGGCCATCCCAAACTTTGGCTCTGAATCGACGACGGTGTGTCCACCCACACACACTGCCCCGGCTTCCTTTGTCTTGTCCCCCATCCCTTGCAATACAGAACCCCAGACCTCCGGAGGAGCAGCTTCTGGGTCAAAGCAGGCAATGTTGAGCACTGTCA
>JAEURO010000109.1 GCA_016788345.1 Chthonomonadaceae bacterium | reverse complement strand
TTGATCATTTTCAAGAACTCGCAGACGAGCCATGCATCGTGCCCACCTCCGCTATCCGCGATAACTGCCTCAGCGGCCTGCCTGCACTCTTCGAACGTGGGTTCAATTTTGGGGCACTTGGTCATCCAATACTCGACAACCGCAAACGTGTTGTATTCGATGGGGAATTTTCCCTCTAAGTCCATGGACGCAAGACAAGAGTGGTTTGCAATCGCCAAGATCGGGCTGAACTTCTCCGACATCGTGACGGCGCTCAAGTCGAGGAACTGCAAGGGTTCCCCTTGGTTTTGTTCGAAGTACTTGATCATTGCGCCATGGCGAATGGCCAGTCGGCTTTCTTGCGACATGTCCAAATGTTCTGCAAAGTAGTCTGCCAGCATGATCGTGTGACGTTGTTCATCGGTAAAGGCGTCTTGGCGCGTGTCGAGCAGTTCGATAAACGCTTGAATTGTCGTTTCGACGGCGAACTCGAGTTCTCTGGCCCTGATATGAAGCTCGGACTCAAGTTCCAGATTGATTCCTTGGAGTTCAGTCTGATCTGCGTGGGAATCGATGAAGCCGACCAAACTGCTCGCGGCTGCGTCAGCTCCAATTGATTTAGCCAGTTGCTCAGAACTATGAGATTCGAGAGCCAATTGCAGCTCCTTACGAGATATGACCACATGTCCTCTCAAGACAAGAATTAGGCCGATCGCCAGGACAACGACCCCGGCAACCAACTGGATGAAAGTCTGTGATGACCGTTGGCCGAGCCTTTCCAACAATTTGGAATGAGACTGAATATTCAAAGTGGCCACGGGCTTGCCTGACGCATCGTTCAGAGGCACACCCATTTCAAACTGGGCACCTTGCGAACTTATTTGCCCAGCGCTAGGTCCAAGTAGGCTGACTTGCGACTGCAAGGCTTTTCCCAGCTGGGAGAGCACGTCGCTGGATAGTTCGCTTGAAGTAACGAGGTATCCGTTTTTTAGGGTTTTGTCTGTCGAGCTGTGAAGTCTCTGGATGCGAAACTGCTGGACTTTGCCTCCGACCGAGTAGTAGAACTTTGACTGGGTTGGGCCATCTGGCAGCGGCGGATTAGAGCCAAATGGCCAAGAGCATGACGAAGAACCGGAGACGGCCTCGTGGATCACCTTTCCGTTGGAATTGAGAAGCCAAAGATTGCTCAAGTTGTAGCTAGACACAGCGGTATCAACGTTCTGCTCGGCCCATTTTTGATCCGGGGCTCCTTCGAACGAGAAGAGATCCTCCCAAACCGAATAGTCCTCTACCAGCTTGTCTATGGCTACCCCCTGCATGGTAACGATCTGGTTTACAAGTGCTTTACGATCGTCGCAATACTGCTTGGCGATCCGCGCGTCCTGAGCGTCGTTCCAAGACTTTTGGAGGGTAAAGGCTCCAAAACACAATACACTTGAGCAAATGAAAAACACGGTCAATCGCTGCTTGGAAGTCATTGGCTGTTCCTGTATTAGGATTTTCGGACACAAACTGAGCAAACCTCTACCTGCGATGGTTGAGCTTTTGGAGAGAGTCTCAAAATTTTCTAAGGCCTTGAATCCGAACGAGTTGACAGACGACAACTAGTTTATGCCATTATGAACTCGATGAAAAGAGTTTTCCTTCCTGTAGTCGCAGTCACGCTCGTGTCGTTGGCCCAAGCTGAAGGCCTGCGGTCGAAGATCATGGAGATGGACCGGAAGGTCACAGCCGCACTCAAGAGCAAGGATCTAGCGAAATTCAAGCAACTGGTCCTTCCCAATATCACGAAAGATTTCAAGCATGTTGAATATGGTCAGACCATGACCTTTGACGAGATGTACAATCAGATGAAGCAGAGCTTTGCCATGATCGACAAGGTCAAGGACGTTTCAGTCAAGATCGTCAGCATTAAGGAGACTGGAAACACTGGCAAAAGCGTTGCGAAGCACCGAATGGTCACGACGATGAAAGGCCCGGACAAAAAGACGCATGTCATGGTCTTTGAAGGGACGAGCAACGACACTTATGTCAAAGTCAACGGAGCTTGGAAAATGTCCCGGATGGAGTGGTCGAACAACAAAATGACCATGGATGGCAAGCCCATGGACATGTCGCAGATGGGCGGGAAGTAATCTCCACTCCGGTCTTTGTGCAATCCAAGCAAGGGCCATTCGGTAGACTGTAGCCAAATGTCTGAACTTGGGCCTGAGACGATCCGCCACGCCCTAAGTCTGGCGCGGGACAACGGTTTCGGCAAAGTTAAGATCAAGGTTGGGGCCCACAGGTTTTCTGCAAGCCTGGGGCCCGACGCCGATATCTCGCCGGCGAACAATTTGACCACGGCTGTGGTCGAAGTCTCTGGCTCCGACCCGGGTCTTGGCTACGTTTTGTCGCCGGCGGTCGGTTACGTCAGATTGAAAGACGTTGGTGCCAAGGTCGGCGACACCATCGAGGCAGGAGAGGTCATCGGTGAAGTGGCAGCCCTTGGGCTCAGCAACGACATCCAGTCCACTGTTAGTGGGCAAGTTATCGAAGTGATGGTTGAAGACGGAGATCAGGTCGAATATGGCCAGGAGATCTTGAAGGTGGCCTTGTCATGACGTCGGGACGGTCGCTGGTCGGGCTCTTGGTCTCTGTGGGGCTCGTCGTCGTGTTGGCCGTCGTGTTCGCGGTCGGGTCGGGACTCTTTGGTGAGAAATCTGGAAAACGGAAAGACGGCAAAGGCGAGACAGTCATTGGAAAGTCTATGTACGCTGCCAAGGACGATGTGTGCCGGAGTAACCTTGGCCAAGTCAGGCAGTCTCTCGAGATTGCAAAGGATCCAGTCGAGGGTACAAACCCGGAGAGTCTGGAAGAGACAAAACTTGGCAACGACTTCTATAAGTGTCCTGTAGGGAGTGAACCGTACGAGTATGACAAGGCGACCGGCCAGGTTAAATGCGTCCACCTTGGACATGAGAAGTATTAATGTTTGAAAGGATCTTGATCGCCAATAGAGGAGAAATCGCTTGCCGGGTCATCAGGGCTTGCCATCAATTGGGCATTGAGGCGATCGCTATATATAGCCGGGCCGATAAGGACAGTAGCCACGTCCGAATGGCTGACCGGGCAATTTGTGTCGGTGAGGCGACCAACCAGGACAGCTACCTCAATAATGCGAATGTATTCAGCGCTCTGGAGATTTCTGGAGCTCAGGCGGTCCATCCTGGCTTTGGATACTTCAGCGAGAACTCCCGCTTTGCCGAGCACGTTGGGCGGATGGGAGTCAAGTTTATAGGACCGTCTGTCAGCGCCATTGAGGCCATGGGTGACAAAGCCAAAGCCAAGCAGGCGGCGATCTCCAGCGATTGCCCAGTCGTCCCAGGTTCAGATGGCGCCGTCAAAGACGAAGCCGAAGCGGTCAGGGTCGCCGCGGACATTGGATATCCCATTCTCTTAAAAGCCGTTGCCGGAGGAGGCGGGCGAGGCATCCGAAAAGTGAGTTCTCCGGAGGAGTTACATGGCCTTTGGAAGCTTTGCCAGAGCGAGGCACAGGCCAGCTTTGGTGACGACGACATGATAGTCGAGAAGTGCTTGGTCAATCCCCGCCATGTGGAGATTCAAATCTTGGGTGATGAAAAAGGCAATGTCCTCTACATTGGTGAACGAGAGTGTTCGGTCCAGAACTTGAGACATCAAAAGATTGTCGAAGAGGCGCCTTGTGCGGCCCTCCCTGAGGCGTCGAGGAAGCGCATGGGCGAAGCGGCAGTCCGAGTGGCCAACGCCGTCGGATATTCGAACGCAGGGACTGTCGAGTTTCTCTATGACGAGAAAACTGACACTTTCTACTTCTTAGAAATGAACACCAGGATCCAAGTCGAACATCCTGTCACCGAACAGATCAGTGGCATCGACCTAGTCCAATGGCAAATTAAAATTGCGGCAGGTGAGCGACTTCCCATGACACAGGGCGACGTCCGCCTAAGCGGACATGCGATCGAGGCAAGGATCACTGCCCAAGACCCAGACCAAGAGTTCGCCCCCAGCACAGGCAAGATCACGCTCTGGAACCCACCTGGGTTCGGACACGTTAGGGTGGACACCCACGTTTATGCCGGATTCAATGTGTCTCCGTTCTATGACCCGATGATCGCCAAGCTGATCGTATGGGGACGTGACCGGGACGAAGCGGTTCGAAACCTGCAAGTCGCATTGAACGAGTTTCATGTCGAAGGAATCAAAACAAACATCAGTTTCCTGCGCCGGCTGTGCGCACACCCCGACTATGTGAGAGGCGCGGTCGACACAGGATATGTGCCTAGGTTCATGCTTAGCGAGTCAACCATTGGTGCGTAAAAACCCTTCTCGGCGGGAGGAGAGGGAGGACGCGTTCAAGTCCGTGTACGCATTTACTTCAGGCGGTGCACTGGAACCACCTCAATCGCCTTGGGCCAACGGCATTGTAGAAGGCGTGATGACCGATCCAGCTTACTGGGACTCGCTTTTTGTTGGGCTGCTCAGTTCAAACTGGCCGCTTGAACGGGTCGCACTAACAGACCGGGCCTGTCTGCGCATGGCCGCCTACGAGCTCTGGTCGCTGAGTGACATTCCGCCTTTAGTAACGATCAAGGAGTACGTCGCCCTCGCTGAGAAGTTTGGGGACAAAGTGAGTGCGCAGTTCGTCAATGGCGTGCTTTCGAAACTTTGGAAGGCATCGCCTAAGGCCGAATGGGCGCCTCCGAAGGCGACCGCCCAAGAATCTCAAGCCCGCGAACAGGTCCAACAAAGAGCACAAATAGAAGAGCCAAAGTTGGAGCCCAAGCGGAAGACCGCATGGCAGATCAAGTCGGGCAAGTGACCTGATGGGCGACTTGTTCGACTATCAGACAACAAGGCCATCCGGCTTGCCGCTTGCTAGCCGGATGCGGCCAACGACGCTTGACGAGTACGCGGGACAGCAGCATGTCCTCGCTCCAGGCATGCCGGTCAGGCGGGCGATTGAGGAGGGAAAACTGGGGTCGATCGTACTGTGGGCTCCACCTGGTTGTGGAAAGACGACACTGGCCCATCTTATTGCGGCCAGTTCTCAGGCCTTTCTCGAAGTTCGCAGCGCAGTGACAGCCGGTGTGTCGGACATACGGCGAGTCGCGGAAGGCGCGCTCGAAAGGCGAAAGCTCTTTGGCACGCAAACACTTCTGCTGTTAGACGAGATCCATCACTTCAACAAGTCTCAGCAAGACTCCCTCCTTGGATACCTTGAAGACGGAACGTTTTCCCTTGTTGGGGCTACGACTGAAAACCCGTTCTTTGCCCTGAATTCCGCATTGCTGTCTCGTGCCAGGGTCGTTCCGCTCAAGACATTGGAGCCGGACGATGTCCGGATTCTGGTGGTCCGCGCCCTAGAGGATCAGGAAAGGGGACTCGGGAGCCGTGGCCTGACACTCTCGGACGACGCCCTCAGCTTTCTCATCCAAATGGCAAATGGTGACGCTCGGCTAGCCCTCAACGGCCTGGAGTCCGGTAGCTTTTTGGCTGCTGACGGACTCATCAGCTTAGAGATTTTGGAGCAAGTCTTCCAGAAGCAAGCCGTCCGGTATGATCGCCAAGGGGACTTCCACTACGACACGGTCAGTGCGTTCATCAAGAGTGTCCGTGGAAGTGACTCCGACGCCGCCCTCCACTACCTGGCCCGCATGATCGAAGCTGGTGAAGACCCCAGGTTCATCATGCGTAGGTTGCTTGTCCTTGCGAGCGAAGACATCGGTAACGCCGATCCGATGGCGCTTGTCCTTGCAGCTTCTGCCGCACAAGCCGTCGCGAGTTTGGGCATGCCAGAGTCTCGCATAACCCTTTCACAAGTGACGACCTACTTGGCTGAGGCTCCCAAGTCGAACCGGTCGTACATTGCCATAGACCGAGCTGCCAAGGATCTCGAGTCTCATCCGATCCAGCCAGTGCCCCTCCACCTGAGAAACGCGCCAACAAAGGGGTTGGAAGAGATGGGGCACGGTAAGGGCTACCAATATCCCCATGACTTTCCTGGAGCGAGGGTTGAAGCCTGCTACTTTCCAGAAGGTGAATACAATACGCCCTACTATGAGCCTTCTGACAGAGGCCATGAAGCGAAAATGACCGAGCGGCGTAAGGGCCGTTCGAAAAGTTAAGGAATTCGTATTTTCTATTTAGAATTTCTAAAGTACACGGCAATGTGTTGTTTCAAAAGCAACGACCGCGACATAGAATGGACTTAGGTGAATTGGCTATGTCCCGTTCTAATTTTGACTTTGAATCGTCTCGAAGCACCGGGTTTGCAATTGCGCTTCCAGCGGCATTGGCGTGCGCTGTCGCGTGGTGTCTCGCCCTGGCTCCGCCTCCTGCCGCGGCCGCCAAGCAATCGGACCCTCCGCTAACACTGCTGGCGTTCAACGATTTGGGGATGCACTGCATGAACCATAACTTTGGCAACCTGTGCATCTTGCCTCCCTACAACAACCTGCACGCTCAGCTCATCTTGAGAGGCGAGTCACCGCAACTGATTGAAGAGAACGCAGTTATCAACTACTCTTTTCCAGGCAACACGGTGTCGAACACCAAGACCAACTTTTGGAACTATACGATGCAGCTGTTCGGAGTCAATTTGCCTCCCAATGTCGGCCTCACTGGCAATGGGATGACAGGCAGGCTGATCCGGGAGTCCAATATTGACTGGGTTGCGACGGGTATCCCGATCACGCCTCTCCGGGACGACGGCACACTCCAGCCGTATGACTTGGCAACTGTCACCGCTAGCTATAACGGCATGACCGCGATGACAAGAACTGTTGTCCCGGTGAGTTGGGAAATCAGTTGCAACCTATGCCACGGCCTCAAGAATACGAAAATAAAGGGCCAAGTGCTCCCTCTTTCAGGTGAGGAAGACAAAGTTGAGTTGGACATCTTGAGGAAGCACGACAAGATGCATAAGACCAACCTCATGACCCAGCGCCCGGTGCTGTGTGCCAAGTGCCATGCCGACCCGGCGCTCGGCACCAACGGTGTGCCCGGCGTCTCGAACATGTCGTCCGCCATGCACATGAGCCATGCGACAAGGGTCAACAAGCTGACTCTCGCGAACAAATGCTACGCCTGTCACCCTGGCGTCAAGACATTGTGCCAACGCGATATCCACATACAGCGAGGTGTCGCATGCACAAACTGTCATGGGTCGATGCAGGCCGTGGGCGACCCCAATCGCAAGCCTTGGGTCGACGAACCAAAGTGCGGAGATTGCCATCACGTTTCAGGACACGAGTATGAGGAGCCGGGCAAGCTGTTCAAGAACTCCAGGGGCCACGGCGGGATTCTTTGCGCCACATGCCACAACAGCCCGCATGCGATCACGCCGACCACCAACCCGGAGGACAATGTGCAAGCGATGATGCACCAAGGGCACGCCGGCGTCATCGACAAGTGCACGGTTTGCCACACTCGCACGCCGAACGACCCGTTCCCACATCGGCGCGACGATTGAATAGGCGAAGGGGACCTGGTGGTCAGCGGGTTCCCCTAGCCGGTAGTCTTGTCGCATGCCGATGCCCATAGAAGACCTCACGCCCAGGCAGATCGTGGCTGAGCTTGATCGCTACATTGTAGGGCAGGAAGCGGCGAAGAAAGCTGTGGCCGTCGCCCTGCGAAACCGGTACCGGAGGCAGCATGTGGCTCCAAAGGACCGCGACGATATCTTGCCCAAGAACATTTTGATGATCGGGCCAACTGGCGTCGGAAAGACGGAAATCGCGAGGCGACTTGCGCAGTTGGCAAGAGCACCTTTTATCAAGGTTGAGGCGACCAAGTTCACAGAGGTCGGATATGTAGGGCGGGACGTGGACAGCATGGTTCGAGATTTGGTCGGAAACGCTGTCAGGCTAGTCGAAGCCGAATATCTTGCCGAAGCCAAGCCAGAAGCAGAGGCCGCGGCTTTGGACCGTTTGGCCGAAATGCTTGATGAGCAAGACCATCCGGAAGACCACACAGGTGGGTATTTGCCGTTCGGATTTTCACTGCCGGTTGAATCGAGCGGGGACGACAAGGACGCCGAACAGATAAGAAGCGAGCACGAACAGCGCATGGCGGCGGTGGCCGAGCGCAAAACCAAATTGCGGAAAGAAGTCGCCGCCGGATCGCACGACAAGCGTGTGGTCGAGATCGAAGTCGAAGAACCCCAAAATAACTTCCTCCAGGTTTTTACGCCACAAGGAATGGAGGAAATGGGGCTTGAGGGGCTCCCTATGGGAGGCGGAACCAGGCACTTTCGCCGAAAAGTGACAGTCGAAGTCGCGAAAGACATCTTGACCGAGGTAGAAGGCAAGCGTCAAATAGACAGCTTGGCGGTACAGCGGGAGGCCGTCCATCGGTGCGAGCAGACCGGCATTGTATTCATCGATGAAATTGACAAGGTGGCTATGAAGGGGGGCGGTTCGGGGCCAGAAGTTAGCCGGGAAGGGGTTCAACGTGACCTACTCCCGGTTATTGAAGGCTCGACCGTCCAAACAAAGTTTGGACCCGTGCGCACAGACCATGTCCTGTTCATTTGCGCAGGAGCGTTTCATGTGAGTAAGCCGAGCGACCTTATTCCAGAGCTCCAGGGCAGGTTGCCAATCCGCGTCGAGCTTGAATCTTTGGATCAAACAGATTTCCGGCGTATTCTCAGAGAGCCTAAGAATGCTCTGACCAAGCAATACGAGCTCCTCCTGAAGACCGAAAATGTCGCACTCACTTTCACCGACGATGCACTCGATGAAATCGCGCTGATGGCAGCGGCAGTAAACGAAAAACAGGAAAACATCGGGGCGAGGCGTCTCCACACGATGCTTGAAAAGCTGCTCGAAGACGAAATGTTCGCCGCGCCAGACATCGAGCCCAATACCATCGTCATTGACCGGATGACTGTTCAATTGAGGTTAGCTTCACTTGTGCAAGACCCTGGTAAGAACAGCCGGTACTTGTAGTTGGCACGAACGTCCCATTCGATCCACATGTCCCCCGAAAAAGGGGCCTGGGAGGGTAGCCATGGGCCCATCGCTTATCGTATCCTTAATCTAGCCGCATTAGGATGTGGTTGAAGGGCCTGTCTGCAGAAACCCTGCGACAGCCGTTCATTGTATCACCAGCGAGGATTAATACACAATGCGAAAAGCGTTTACACTCATAGAGCTGTTGGTCGTGATCGCGATCATTGCCATTTTGGCAGCGATTCTCTTC
>JAEURO010000108.1 GCA_016788345.1 Chthonomonadaceae bacterium | reverse complement strand
CTATTCGACGACGAACTGGCCGCCTATGTGGACGCGCTCCGGCTAACGAAGACCCTGCCGTTTGTCGACAAAGACCGGATTGCGATTTTTGGCCATAGCATGGGAGGCGCCTTCGGGCCACTGGTGGGAGCCGTTGAGCCGGTTAAGGGCATCTGTGTTTCAGGGACGATGTCTAAGACTTGGGTCGAATATTGGCTGGAGAATGTGCGCCGCCAATCCATGCTCGCTGGAGCAGACCCTGCGGACCTCGACCAGGAAATGCGCCAGCTCGCGGGAGTCTGCCATTACGTGTACCAAGAGGACATGTCGGTCGATGAAGTAGCGGCAAAGCACGCAGAACTGGCTGCCGCGGCCAGAGAGATGGCTCCCGACGGCAAGACTGTATCCGGTGTTGGCATCCCCTTCTTCCAGCAGCTTGAAAAAAAGAACCTCATGAAGGCTTGGTCGCAGTGCAAATCAAAGATCATGATCGCTTACTGCGAAAACGACTTTCTTTCTGGAGAGTGGGACCACCGGTTCATCGTGGACTCTGTTAACCGCTGGCGTCCTGGTACGGCCGAGTTCCACTTGATCAAGGAGTCTGACCATGGGTTCAATAAGACGTCGTCCCAAAAGGACAGCATGGAAAAGTGGGGCCGCCCAGGCGCGACCTTCAACCCTGCGTTCAAAGATGTCTTTTTGGATTGGCTGAAAGCGACGCTGGGTTAGGGGTCACAGGCCGTTTTTCCGTTCCCAACTCGCGGTCGCAAGCGGCCCTTGGTGGGCGCGAATCTCGGTTGGAGAGACTCCGACAGACTCCTTTATGAGTTGGTAGAAGCGTTGCGAACTTTGGACGCCGACTGACTTTGCCACGTTTTTGATAGGTTCGTCTGTGTCGACCAAGAGTCGAATGGCCTCTCGGACACGAACCTCTCGAACAAACGTGGCCAAACCTACCCCGTGCTCTTGGCGAAAGAGGCGTTGTACGGTCCGCTCTGGTATTCCGGTCGTCGCTGCGATCTTCGGAACGCTTAAATCTTGACCCAGGTTCTTCCTAATGAATTCTTCGCACTCATAGAGCGCGGAACGGGTTCGATAAACAGACTCGGGCTCTGCATAATGCCAAAGCAGAGCCCACACCACCGCCTTGATGTAGCCAACTTTGTGTCCGGATGACGTTTCCGCCGTCACGAACATGTCATAAAACTGGGGAGGAAGTGGGCATTTGACAGGTATCGCCATGCGCGACCCTTGGCCCGTCAAAGGAAAGCTGACCCTGTTGATCCTCATGTCTGAACCGATCTTGGGATGTCCCACTTTACAACCCGGCGGATAGACCATGAGGTCGCCTCGTCCATACAAATAGGTGCGGGCATTGACGTGGACCACGCCATCGTGGTCATATGCGGCCAAGGACCACAATTCGTTCGACTGGACCCACTCTTGGTGGTGTCCAAGGAGCGGCCCGTCTTCCGCCCAAATGTGCTGGGGAGGTGCCTGAAGGTCTGCGATCCAGTATCTCTGCATATCGGAAAATTATACAGTGAAATCGCCTCAGAGTTTCCATTCTTAGTTAAAAAGTGATATGAAAGCGCTAAAATGGTGGCATGAAAAAGATATTAATGGCATAGAATAGTTAATCATGGTCAGGTTTCCCTTAGCATAATCAATTGAGATCTGGAACAGGATCAAGGAATATTTATGCAGACCTCGCGTTTGACTACCTTTGTATTGACCACACAATTTCTCGCCACATTGGCTAATTCTCAGGCCATCGTCAGAAGCTTCCAGCAAACGCCAGTCCCGTTGACACAGATAGAGGTCCGGGGCGACAAGGTTGTTTTTGCCGGATCTGGAGTTGATGCCGGCAGTTTTGCTTATCGAGTCTATTTGGCCGATCGCGACGGAGACATCTTAAAGACCATGGGCGGAACTCTGACCGTCCAGCGAAAATTGACCGATTTGTGGGTCTCGCCGTCAGGATCAATTGTTTACGGAGTTTTAGAGAACCTTTCTAGCGACACCTTGACGATCTTCAAATGTGACACGGACCTCGGGGCCGTGATTGCGCAACGAGACCTGACATCGAATGTTGGGCCTGCGCCAAGAATCAATGGTCGTTCAGTGACCGTAGACTCGGCCGGAAACGTCTACGTGTCCGGCTCGTTTCAGGACAGCAACTTCAAATGGGCTGGCTACATTGCCAAGTACGACGGCAACCTCAATCTCTTGACGTATTACACCACGCCCCTCAACAACACTGAAAACGTGTTTTTTGATAAGATTTTCGCGAATCCATGGGGCGGCTTGTGTACATTGGGGGGACGCCAAACCAATAGTCAATTTATTGGGGAAGTGAGGGACTGGTCCACCAATCTGGCGTCACAAGGGACCTTAAGTTTGCCTTTAGTGCAGACAGCATCGAGCAACGCCATGGGTGCAGTAGATGGCAATGCGGTCTACATGGCGAACACGGTCATCCTGCCGCAGCAAATTTTGACTGCGCGCAAAAGTAGCGCCACAGGCGAGTCCTTCTTGTCCCCTGTCGATCTGTCTGCATCCAATTGCGCCATTGGTCAAAGCGGGTTCTATGTTTGCGGGACCAACAATCAAAACTCCCTGCTGACACCAATGTTCATGAAAATGAGCGTGACGTCTCCCTTTCAGTCCTTGGTGAGCCGTGACGTCCCGGTTCCTGGCCACCAGGGCTCGGCTCACGCCATCGTTGAAAAGTCTGGCGGATGCGTCTTGGCCGGTACTGTCACGACTGGATCTGCATTTGTTTCGTGGCAAGACTCTAGCGGCGGGACCATCTATCAGGATTTTGTTTTGGGTGGGGTGCAGCAACCCAATGACATCGCGACCAACCCATTCCAGAACAAGGCTTACATTGTGAGCCAGACAACAGGAAGCCAATCGTACAAAGGGCAGCTTACCGTCTTCGTCGACGAACCACCGATCGACCCGAACACATTCGTCGTGACGAAGGGCAGAGTCCTGTCTGGAGGGCTATCGAGCCTCACCACATCCGACGGGAACAGCCTTGTAGTTTTGCCCAACCACCTCGACTTGCAAGCAGAGTTCACGGCTACGACCCCTTACACGCAACAGTACGCTATCAACGTTGTTGTCTTTGGAACGACTGGTGTTTCTGCAAACGTCAAAATCGAAATGTGGAACTGGTCTAGCGGTGACTGGGAAACCGCAGGTATAGGGCAGCAGGGAACATTGTTTTCACAAGTCATTGCTCCAATAGGTGTAGCACCGGACAGGTTTGTTGAGCCAGGTACTAGACTCATGAAAGGACGCGTGACCTATCGCTTTGATAGGTTGGCCAAGGGTTCTCCCAGTGCATCGAGCGAAAATATGCTCGCAAAGATTGATATGTTCAAGGTGTACGTGACTGCGCCCTAGTCGAAAGCAGGTCCTATCGAAACTCGCCCTTACTTCAAGAATCCCAATGCCGGAAGGAACTCAAGTTCCTTCCGGCATGATTGCAGTTGACTTTACGTGCCCTGTGACTCCATGCGACCAATGTCGCTCACACTGTCTTGGGCGTAGGCGGGTGGGCCGAATTGGGGCTCAACTTTGGCTTTCGAGTACCTGGCCCGTCTCAATGAGAGTCTTAAGTCCGGCCAAAATGTATGACCAGCCATTGAACGTCTCCTGAACCAAAGGGTGACCTTCTGGAAGGCCGACGTGAGTCAATCTTAGCTTTGTGACATCGTCCATTTGAGTCAGTTCATAAGTGACGGTTCCGCCGTCCACTGGTTCGTCATCCCACTTGTGCCGAAAAGTGACCACGAGTTTGTTCGGCGGATCGCTTTCAAGAACTTCGCCGTCGATCATGATGTCTCCTTTTTGGTCGACATATCGAAAAGGTGTGCCTGGATTGAGGTCTGTCACGACCCGGGTTCCAAAGTAGTACTTTTCAGTCATGTCCGGATCAATGAGGGCTTGCCAGACAGAGTCTGGTGTGGCCCGAATGTAGGTTTGAATGATGTGTGTGTTGACTTTTGTTTCTGTCATGGTTCTGGTCTCCAGCGATGTCTTGAGCCCGCTCACAACGCGCAAATGCGGCTGCGCGTATTTGCCGACCCACCTGTCATACAGTTCGCCAATCGGTGCGGGGTTGAGAAAGTGCAGTTTTTCACGCCCGCGCCTTTCCGTCACGACTAGGTTGGCGTCCTCCAGTACCCGAAGGTGCTTCATAACGCCGAACCGGGTCATTTGGTTCAAGCAGGCCTCTAACTCGCGCAGTGTCTGACCGTCCTTGGCGAACAAGGAGTCGAGTAGAGCTCGTCGGCCCTCGTCGGCCAAGGCTTTGTAGACGAGATCGTCAGTCATCGCTAATGTCTATTATAAGGTGACTTATCAGTCACGTGACAATACAGTCACATAAATGGGTCTTTTTCTCGGAAAGGCGGCTGCCTAGATTCTTCAAACATTGAGTAAAGTCGGCCATGTTCGCGCTACTTTTCGACAACCCTGATGTCCCACTTCGAATCGCTGAAAAGCGGTTTTTGAGCCGTACGGCGACCGACGAAATTTGGGAATTCGTTCGACAGGTTGCGCGGCATAGCAATCGAGCGTCATATGCGCGGTTAGGCAGTCGTGACCGTGTGAATTTCGGCGACAAAGTATTGCGCCATTTGGTGGTCCGCTTCATTGAACACCTCACGACCTGGATGTCGGGCAACCGGTCTCGAAAGTGACCATGGCCTTCCATGCTGCTTGATACTTAACTCCGCACCTACTATGTCGATGAAAGCACAGCTTCGGGCGACCAGTCCGACGCGCTTTCTCCGCTCTTGTGGCGGAGCCTGCAACGAAAACGGTATTCACCCTTTCCGTCTTTAGCTTCAAATGTAGCCCGGGTCGTCGTCACGCCGTCTTGCCACTTCGTGAATTCGTTCTTACCAGGCACCTCGACTTCCACGTCGATCACAAAGCCCTCAGATAGGAACGGGCTCGTGCCCGCCGCCCATGTGACTTCGAACTTTGTCGCCGAAGGACCGGACGCTGGCGACACCTTTAGCGGCACGACCACCGTGCCTTTGTGGGTCTCGTGCAGATGATCCAAGTACCGATAAGTTCCAGCGACGTTGAACTTGTAGGTGAAGTGCAGGCCAGTGCCCCCCGTCGAGTCTAAGTCGGGAGGCGTGCTTTCCCGCCGAAGGGCCGATTGTCCGGGCATCTTGTTGATCCACTCGACGCTCTCTCCCATGTTGATTGTCGTGGTCGCTGGGATAAACCCGCTTGGCAGGTGGAGAACGTACTTGGTGTCCTTCTCTGCCTTCCAACGTCGGCCGATCTTGCTTTTGGCCCGCTCGGTGAACCATAGGTTTCCGTCCGGTCCGACGGTCAGGCCACACGGTCCGCTGAAGGCTGTCGGCACACCAAAACGGGAGAGCTCGCCCTTGATCGAGATCTTCGAAACCTTCGTACTCGGGTTGTTTGGCTCGGTGAACCAGAGGTTGCCGTCTGCCCCAGAGACAACCGATTGGGCCATAGAACTCTTGACCCCAGCCAGCACGAACTCTGCCATAGTCCCTGAAGTCGAGACTCGGAACACCCGGTCCTCGTCGTTCGGGTTCGCCGTCTGTGCGACCCAGAGATTCCCGTCAGGGCCGGCCGCGATGCCTCGCGGGACTCCTGGCTTGGGCAACGGGTATTCGCTGAACTTTCCTTCAGGCGTGATGCAGCCAACCCTGTTTGCGCCTGGGTGCGATTCGGTGAACCAGAGGTTTCCGTCCGGGCCAGCGGTTATGAAGAGTGGGTTGCTGCTACCGTTGTCCGGACGGGTCGGAACGTCGAACATTTTTATCTCGCCGGTCGTAGTGCACCGCCCGATCTTGCCGCGAAAGGTCTCACAGAACCAAAGGTTCCCATCCGGTCCGGCCGAGATTCCAGAGACCATTCCATCCACTTTGTACGCTGTCACGTCTCCGCTCGGCGTGATCTTGCCGACCTCGCCGCGCCGCCCGTACCACACGTTGCCGTCTGGCCCCGCGGTGATGTCGGCCGGATAGGCGCCTGGCGTGAGCTGGAACTCTGTGACCGTACCGGCCGGAGTAATGCGGAGGATCTTGCTTGTGCGTGGGTCGATGACCCAGAGGTTGCCGTCAGCACCAGCTGTGATCGAAGCAAGCTCCTGGGCGGCGTTGACGTTAAACTCGGTTATGTCGCCGATTTTTTGGGTGAAAGCGGTCGTGGCAATAGCACAAGTCGTAAGCACAGTCAATCCAAATTGGCGGGTAGACGATGGAATCATGATGTTGCGATGTTACCAATTCACGACGCCAAACACATGGGAGACATGAGCTGCTGGGAGATCATAATCGCTGTCAGTCATGAGCTTGAAAGAGTGCGTTTCGTTCGTCGGAGTGGCCCTGATGTTGGTTGCGCCTGTCATCATGTTCTCGGGGTATGCAGGCATGATCCGAAATGCCACGCAGGGGCCGAACCCAAGGGTCGACGTCAAGCGCATCCTTATGACAAGCAAGTGGACACGACAAGACAATCAGCAAGGCGGCAAGCTGGTCTTGATTGGTGCTTTGACCGGTGGATTGGGTTGTCTCAGTCTTTTGGCCGGTACCTTGTGGATCCATTAGCACTCTAGTCCCAAGAGTGCCAAACCCGGTTTTCAAAACCAGCCATAATTGGCAGAGTCAGGCGGCGAGTGCCAACGACCCGCCGAGCCTTGTGGTGCAGGCTTCCAGCCCGCTAAGTCTAGTCGCTCTACGCGGTTCAGGACGGACTCAGCTTGCAAAAGTTGGCCGGAAGCATTGATACCACGCTGGAAGCATCGGGAGCAGGCTAGAAGCCTGTACTACAAGGAACTGGAAAACAAACATGGCAAACATCAAACCACTCGGAGACAAGGTCGTGGTCGAGGTGCTGGAGGCGGAAGACAAGACCGCCGGCGGCATCCTCCTCCCCGATGCAGCTAAGAAGAAGCCGACCGAAGGAAAAGTCATCGCCACCGGCGAAGGCCGCACCCTTGACAACGGCAACCGCAACAAACTCACCGTCAAGAGCGGCGACCGTGTGTTGTTCAGCAAGTACGGCGGCAACGACGTCACCCTTGACGGCAAGGACTACACGATCCTCGACGAGGATCAGATTTATGCGATTGTGAAGTAAGTGAGGTTTGTGAGGGTTGTGAAGAGGTAAGGATGGCTGGGTTTCGCGATTTGGAGGTTTGGCAACTGGGACGCCGATTGGCGAACTCGGTTTACGAACTCACCAAGTCGTTTCCAAAGGACGAACAGTATGGTCTCACGAGCCAACTGCGTCGGGCAGCCACATCAGTTCCTTGTAACATTGCCGAAGGTTGGGGTCGAAACAGTGACGGCTCGTTTACGCAGTTTCTGCGGATCGCAAGGGGCTCACTGAATGAAGTCGAGACTCTGATCGTCATCGCGACCGACCAGGGCTACGCAACGGAGTCCGATCACGACCAACTGGTCGCAGACATCGAAGTCCTTGGGCGAAAGCTCTACAACCTCATCGAGAAGGTCAGCAAGAACATCGTTCGCGAAGACTTAGCGGAATATAACGCAAGTCCTTCACCACTCTCACAATCCTCACGATCCTTACCATCTTCACAATCCTCACCACCCTTACTAAAAGAAAATGGCAGCAAAAACACTACTCTACGATGAAACCGCGCGAAGAGCGCTTGAGCGAGGCGTCAACAAAGTCGCCGACGCTGTGAAAGTCACCCTCGGCCCCAAGGGCCGCAACGTCGTGCTCGACAAGAAGTGGGGAAGTCCCACGATCACCAAGGACGGCGTCACCGTCGCCAAGGAGATCGAGCTCGAAGACCCCTATGAGAACATGGGTGCGCAACTCTGCAAAGAGGTCGCCTCCAAGACCAACGACGTCGCAGGTGACGGCACCACCACCGCCACCGTGCTCGCCCAGGCTATCGTGACCGAGGGCTTGCGATACGTCGCCGCCGGCGGCAACCCGATCGCCGTCAAGCGCGGCATCGACAAGGCCGTCGAGACGGTCGTCGACCACATCAAGAAGAGCGCCAAGCCCGTCAAGGATAAGGAGCAGGTCGAGTTCGTCGCCACAATCGCCGGCAACGACCCCGAGATCGGCAAGCAGGTCAGCGACGCGATGGACAAAGTCGGCAAGGACGGCGTCATCACCGTTGAAGAGAGCAAGGGCCGCGAGACGACCGTCGAGATCGTTGAGGGCATGCAGTTCGACCGTGGCTACATCAGCCCCTACTTCGTGACCGACCCCGAGCGAATGGAAGCCGTGCTCGAGAACCCACTCATCCTCATCCACGAGAAGAAGGTCGGGTCCGCGCAAGACCTCCTGCCGTTCCTCGAGAAGGCCGCCCAGGCCCGCAAGCCGATCCTCATCATCGCTGAGGACGTCGAGGCGGACGCCCTCGCGACGGTTGTTCTCAACAAGATCCGTGGCGTGTTGCAGATCGCGGCCGTCAAGGCTCCGGGCTTCGGCGACCGCCGCAAAGCCATGCTCGAAGACATCGCCGTGCTGACCAAGGGTCAGTTCATCAGCGAGGACCTCGGCACCAAGCTGGAGAACGTCACGCTGGACATGCTCGGCACCGCCAAGAAGATCGTCATCACCAAGGAAGACACGACGATCATCGAAGGCGCTGGCACGAAGGCCAGCGTCATGGGCCGGATCAACCAGATCAAGGCGCAGATCGAGACGACCGACAGCAACTACGACCGCGAGAAGCTCCAAGAGCGACTGGCGAAGCTCTCCGGCGGCGTCGCCGTCATCAAGGTCGGCGCTTCGACCGAGACTGAGCTCAAAGAGAAGAAGCACCGCTATGAGGACGCCCTCTCGGCCACCCGCGCTGCGGTCGAAGAAGGCATCGTGGCTGGCGGCGGCGTGACGCTGCTCGGAGCCCAAAAGGCGCTCGACAAGGTCAAGGCCGAAGGTGACGAGGCCACAGGTATTGCCATCGTGCGCCGCGCCCTTGAGGCTCCGCTCCGCACCATCGCCGAGAACGGCGGCATGGAAGGCTCGGTCGTGGTCGAAAAGGTCCGCGAGGCGAAGGAAGGCTTCGGCCTTAACGCCGCGACCGGCGAGATCGTCGACCTTGTCAAGGCCGGCATCGTCGACCCCGCCAAGGTCACCCGTTCGACCGTGTCGAACGCTGCGTCCATCGCTGGGTTGGTGCTGACCACGGAAGCCTTGGTCGTCGAGAAGCCCGAGCCCAAAAAAGCCGCTCCGGCTATGCCGGGTGGTGGCATGGGCGACATGGACTTCTAAAGTCCGATTCCCCCTCTCCCTTCCGAGGGA
>JAEURO010000107.1 GCA_016788345.1 Chthonomonadaceae bacterium | reverse complement strand
TGGCGTTCGGCCGCCTTCGCCTTCTCGGCCTGCTCTTGCTTCGCCGTTGCTGCGGCGAGTTGGCGTTGAAGCTGTTGTTGCACGGGATCCGGACCGGCAAACGCACCCGCAGGCAGGAAACTGACCGCGGCGACAAGGGCGGCCCCCAGGGACATGGCGACAAACATAAATGCGACCGCGCCATTCTCGTACATTTCTGTGAACATCATGTTGTGCATGTCGCCGTAATTGGCTTTCGAGGTGACAGAGAAACTCCCGTATCCCTTTCCCACCCAAGGATGCGCCATGATGGACGCGCGGTCCAAGGCAAATTTGTCGGCGCGAAGTTCGAGGGCCATGCCCAGTTTGCCGCCTCCTTGGGAGTCAAAAAACCGATCCATCCAACCTTGGATCAAGGCGAACTTTTCGAAGAAGCCCGCTCCCAGCACCAGAACAGCGGCACAAATCGGGACGAGGGCACCTAACGCCTTGGCCACCGAAGCCCGTTGAGAGTTGAAAATTGCCCACACAAGCATCAGTCCCAAGAGTGCGACAAGGAACGCCGCAGTCCTGCTCAGGGTCAATCCTGCTCCAATGACCAAGAACAAGACAAGCAAGGAAAGTTTAAACCAGTTCTTGTACGCGTGGATGAAAGCGACGGGGCTGATCAAGACCATGATCGCCAAGATCGAATTCGATGCGAACACGCTGCCGAAATTCCTTGTGGCCATTAGCTCGGTCGCTTTACCAGTCAGCAAGCCATAGGCCACGAGCGCAAGGTTTACGGTAATCAGCCCAAGAGTCGCCCAATAGAGGCTAGGGTCGCGCTCAATGTCTTCTGCAGTCGTGTTTAGCCCAGTGACCAAAGCAAGGGCAAACGTTGGCAGGGCCCAGAGGAGTGCGCAGAGACTCCATACCGGGTCGTGCGACCAAGGGACCATGGCGAGGCAAGAGGCAGCGTAACCCGCGACCAGCCAAACCATTTGGCGGCCAATCGCCTGCGACTTTAAGTGACCTTCTTTCCAAAAGCTAGTCAGCCCAAGGAGCGCCATGAGGTAGGCAGGGGCCATGAGGGCGACAGGGCCAACAATGTCTTGCGGCCCGACATAAGTCAAAAGGCCGCGGCCATCGAGATTGTGGTTGACGATGGCAGCCAATGGGCAAAACCCAATCCCGGACAAAAGGATGCGCCCGAGTTTTTGGGGATTATCGTGGTGTAGAAAGTAAACGTAGAACGTGCAGAACGTCAGGACAAGAAGGCAGGCGACAGTCGCCATAGGTTAGACCACAAAACCTTTTGTCACATACAAGCTTTGGTTGGCGCGGAACCAGTCAACTGTCTTCTCAAGCCCTTCGTCTAGTGTCACGGCAGGGTTCCATTCCAGCTGGCGCTGTGCCAAGGAATAGTCTGCCAGGAGCCGTTCCACTTCGCTGTCTTTCGGCCTGATCCTTGTAGTTTCACAAGTCACATTTGGCGTAACACCCATAATCTGGCCAATCTTCAGAACCAGGTCACCGATAGAGATCTCTTGCCCGCTCCCAAAATTGAGGGACTGGCCTTTCGTAAATGGCCCTCTGGCAGCTGCCAGAAAACCGTCGACTGTGTTTGTAACGTAGTTCAGGTCCCGAGTCGGGGTGAGTGCCCCCAAATGAACCTCGGGACCCTTCATGAGTTGTGTGACTATTGTAGGAATGACGGCTCGAGGAGACTGCCTCGGGCCAAATGTGTTGAAAGGGCGGGCAATGACTGCATTCAAGTCAAACGAGCATGCAAACGCCTCGACCATTTTGTCGGCACCGATTTTCGATGCCGAATACGGAGATTGGCCTTGTAGCGGATGCTCCTCCGAAATGGGCACTTGTTTGGCCGTCCCATAGACTTCGCTCGTTGAGGTATGGACCAGAGTCTCGACACCTGCGGCCAGGCAGGCTTGGCACACATTGAGTGTTCCCTCGATGTTTGTCCGGATGTATGACCTCGGGGCGATATAGGAGTAGGGGATGGCTATGAGAGCGGCGAGATGGAACACAACCTGTTGGTTCGCGAGGAGACCTCGGACACTTTCCCCGTCTGTTATGTCACCGAACACGATCTGGGCTCCGCAGCCGTTAGAAATCCAACCGGAACTCTGCAAGGCATTGTAGTGGACAAAAGCCGTGACAGCGGCTCCCTCCTGGACCAACCTTTCGGTCAAATGGCTTCCGACAAACCCGCCAGCTCCAGTCACTATGACTCGCCGGCCCGCCCAGTAACTAGCCATAGTGCTGCTTGGCCCGCTCATAGTCTGCGGGACTTCCAATGTCGATCCATTGCTCGACGATAGGGAAGGCGTTGACTCGTTCACCTGAGAGCAACAGCGCCTCGATGAGATCTGGCATGTCGAGTCGTTTGCCTTCAGAGAGATGGCTGCGCACCGCGTCTTCAAGGAGGTACACGCCGGCATTGACAAAAAAGTGGTATGACGGTTTCTCTTTGATCGCGACAATCTTGTCGTCGTCCAATTCTACGACTCCGAACGGTACGTCAATTCGATGGGGGCGCACGCCGACGGTTGCGATGGCACCAGATTCTTTGTGGTACCCGAGCATTTTTTCATATCGGACTTCCGTCAAGACATCACCGTTGACCATGACAAGAGTGCCCTTCCAAGGTTTCATAAGGCCGAGGGCGCCCGCTGTCCCCAAGGGCTGTTCTTCGCGAACATAGTTGATACTCACTCCGAATTGGGATCCGTCTTGCAGGGCGTCTTCAATCATGTCAGCACGATAGCAAGTGCTGACCGCCACCGACGCTACTCCTGCTTGTGCTATCTGACTGACGATCCTCTCGATCACGGCCGTGTCGCCGACGTTGAGAAGAGGCTTAGGTGTGTTCTCTGTCAACGGCCAGAGGCGCTTGCCTTCGCCGCCAGCCATGACAAGTGCGTGGACGTCGCCACTTCCGGGTACCAAGAGCTCGTTTTCTATGACGACTCTGACCACGCGGCCTGTGTCATCGACGAGGGGCATGTGTCGAATGTTCTTAGAAACCAGTGCGGATCGAATTTCGTCCGTGGACGATTCAGCCAGCATGGTCAAAGGGCTACTGCGGTCAATCTGCAAGGCCAACCAATCGCCCAATGTCGTCTCAAGCGGTAGCCCAGCTAAAATTGCCCGCCTAAGGTCACCGTCGGTCACCGTCGCTAACAGATGCCCCTTGTCGTCAAGCAGCAACACGATGCCTTTAGCGTTCGCGTTGAGCGACCGCATTGCTTCGATCAAGGGTTGCTCTGGTGTCACCACCAGTCCGGTCAGATCCGTCATGCCGACGCCAAAGTATGCCACTTTTTGGCTAGGAGGTCCGGGTTAAACTCGGTGTTGACCAGCTTTTCGACAATGGTCTCGCATGCAGGCCGGGAGGCAACGTAAGGGGAGTCCTCGGCACGTAAGCCCGCTTTGAAGTCAGGATCCTGCGCCTGGCGAAGTCCAGCTTGGATAGCGGCCCGGTCAAGTGGGACATCGATCACGTTGTTCGCCCTTTCCCGTCCTCCTTGGCGCAGTCCCACATTGAGTACAGGAAGGCAAAGTGACGGTGCCTCCAAGATTCCACTTGATGAGTTCCCCGCCATAGCCCAAGCGTGCCTCATGAGGGAAACATAATGTTCGCGCCCGAGGTTTGACACAAGCACACGATTGGCAGACTTCGCGACAAATCCTTTGGCTGTGGCGGTCACACCCTTGTGTCCAGTGTCTACGTTGCCTTGGGTGACGACCACCGGCCCTTCAATGCAATCGAGCGAATCGAAGAACATTCGGGCCTCTTCGCCTTGGTCGCCTTGCGAAAGAGTTGTGGGATGATAAGTGACCAAAAGCGGAGGTACTTCAAGTGGAAAGCCAATGTCGGCGCCCAGTTTTGCTAAAGTCATGTGGCCAATCGACGCAATGTCATCAAGGGCCGGAGAACCACACACGACCACCCGTGCGGGATCCTCTCCCATTTGAACAATCCGTTTGGCCGACAGTTTCGTGACAGGGAAGTGGAGATGACTGAGTTTTGTCACAGAATGCCTGAACTGGTCATCATAGGCACCCTCTGTGACGTCCCCTCCGTGAATGTGCGCGACCGGGATCCGAAACGGCACAGCGGCGGCTGCCGCTCCGTGCATTTCGAACCTGTCGCCCAGGACTAAGACGACATCAGGACGCAGGGCGGAGAACGCATGGGCAAACCCTTCTAGAGCCTGTGACATTGAAGTGGCTGTCGAAAGTGGTGAGTCTTCATCCTCGGTCACACAGGAAAACTCGTATGAAACCGAAAATCCGTCATCTCGTATGGCGTTCACCGTCATTCCGTGGGCAGCAGACAGATGGGTGCCCGTCACGATCAAGCACAGCTCTGCCATGGGTTCGGCTTGAAGGCGGCGCAGTGTAGAGAAGTAAATGGAATAGTCGGCTCTCGAGGTCGTGGCCACGGCGACCTTGATCATTGGACGTCCTCCCAGGTGAACAAGTGGTCCTCGTCTACATCGCGCAAGAGTGTCTTTCCAACGAGAGACTCTAGACAACTTGGCCGGATGCCAGTACCTGGGCGCTTTACAGCAATGTCTGTGAGCGAAAGACGAGTCCCAGAGGTCAATGGGTGGGCGGCCACAAGGCTCTTCTGTGCCACAGCAAGCGTACTAAGCTCACAGTCGTCGGGGATCTTGTTTCCAGACCCAAGTGCTTTGAGGACTGTGTTGATCTCTTCTACGAGCGAAGCCAATTCGTCAGGAGTTGACGACGCGGAGTGGTCGGGGCCAGGAAGCGCCCGGTCCAATGTGAAATGCTTTTCGATCACACTGGCGCCCAAGGCGACCGCGGACAGCGAGACTGTGTTTCCGAGGCAGTGGTCCGAGTACCCGGTCATGACTCCGTACCGATCCCTCATGGCCACCATGGCCAAGAGGTTGGCTGATTCAGCTGGTGCTGGATATTGGCTGACACACTGGAGCAAGATGGGCTTAGTCGGCAAGAGCGCGTCCATGGCTAGGTCGACGTCTTGCCAGGTACCCATGCCCGTAGACAAAACGACGGGAAGGCCAGTCTCAGCCATGCGCCGAAGGAACGGAGTGTTGGTGAGGTCTCCACTGCTCACCTTGAGTGCGGGGACGCCGAGACCGACCAAAAAGTCTAAGGACTCGTCGTCAAACGGCGTCGACAAGAAGGCGATTCCATGCCTGTGGGCCTCATCTTGCAAAGTTTTGTGCCAATCGAGGGGTAGCTCAAGTCGACTGAGCATTTGAAGTTGTGTCTCGTCGGGGCCGCCGATATTGGCCGCTTGGTATTCGGCCCTCTTAGCACCCGCCGAAGCCAAGTTTTTGGCTTTGAACGTTTGAAACTTAACGACGTCAGCCCCTGCACCGGCTGCGACCCGTACAAGTTCAAGGGCTCGCTCTAGACTCCCATTGTGATTGACCCCTGCTTCTGCGATGACCAAGCACGACCCGTTTCGGGGCTGAATGGCTTCAAACAAGTCCTTCACGTTGCACCAACCATTCGGCCATGTCAAAGTCAAACGCATCGTCGATGTCTAAAGATCGTTCAGGAGCCATCAGGTACGCCACTGTACCTATCGGAAGGAACGTCAATTCGCGCCTAATTACCTCGGCCTTGATCCAATAGATCGCGCCATTAAGTGCATACAGTTGCTGCAAGTCTTGCCTCCTCGTCCCCGTATCAACATCTTTAACAAGGGGTTTCAGGACATTTTCGCACTCGATGGAGAACATATGGGCTGGGTGGGTCGCTGACTCGCATACAGAGACGATGGCCGGAGCCTCTCCCAATTGAGACCACGACTCTTGGATGTCCCGAGCGTCGCGCAGAGGAGACGTCGGCTGAAGGAGGCATAACCAATCGATGCCGCCCATATTCTGGTCTGCCCAGTCTAGGGCATGGATCGCGACCGCGAGGCTCGAAGCCGAGTCAGTAGAAAGTTCGCTTGGTCGAAGGAAAGGGACGATGGCGCCTTGGTCTTCGGCGACTGCCGCGATGTCGGTCGAGTCGGTCGAAACGACGACGGACGAGAACAATCCACTCTCAATAGCAGCCGAGATGGACCAACCGATCAAAGGTCTCCCGCCCAAAGGCCGGATGTTCTTTCCAGGAAGTCCTACCGATCCGCCACGAGCTGGGATTAGCCCCAGCCGTCTATTTGACAAAGTCGCTGACCGTGATTTCCATGTTTGCCGCTGAGACGCCGCTGAAGGCCCAAACGAGACCAGGCGACACTTCGAACAGCGTGATGTAAGCGAGCTGTCCACCTGGCAGTCGGGCGAACATTTTTGGTTTCGACCATGACCGGCCGCCGTCCTTTGAATATCTCAAGCTCGCTTCCTCACGGAACCAGCTTGCGACCATCGCCGAGTTTTCGCCAGACCGAGTCACTGGTGGGCTACCGTCTTCAGAACGAACTTGGTTGTAGACCAGGAGGATTGTGTTGTCCTGGAGCTTCAATATTGAAGGTGGGGAACTCGATGCTGGAATCCCCATCCCCTTTATGTCCGTCCAGGTCTCACCTCCGTTGGAAGAGCGGGCCTGCCAAAGTTCGTCCCTAGATGTCCGACCGATCATCAAGATCTTGTTGGGTTCGGTTTCAATGACGGAGGATTCCAAAATGCCATCGGTGAGTCCGGTGCCGCCGATGTCGATCTCGGCGCCCTTTCGCCAAGTCTTTCCATCGTCGTCAGAATACATGGCGAAGGTCACTTGACGGGCGACGCACTCGTCAAGGTTCTGGAGCATGGCCACGAGCCTGCCGTTCGCTGTTTGGATAACGCTTCGAACTTGGCCGCAGTATCCGTTTGTAAAAATTGGGTTGGGAGTCGACCATGTTTTGCCATTGTCCGTGCTCCGCACGGTGTAGCACTTGAGAATGTTGCCTGGCTGAGGGCGATGGCCGTTCTTGTCCCAGCCATACTTCTTGCTGTTGTAGTCGAGAAAGACTGAGACGAGTGTTCCGTCCTTCGTGACGACCAGGCCCTTGTCCTGGCTCGGTTTCATCTCGTCCATCTTCCAAGCTGACCGGACAACCCATGTGAGGCCGTCGTCGCTGATCTTGACAGTCTTGTTGTAAACGCTCAGGATCTTGCCGTCACCCGAGCGAATGAAGGGCCCTTTGAAAGTCAGTGGGGATAGCTTGACACCTGGTGCCATCCATAGCTCCTGGGCTTGTTGTGGCTTCTGTGTAGAGCCGATGAGAAAAAGGGCGGAAAGAGTCACGATCATTGGGAATGTCCTTGTTCCTTCTTTAGAGATGCACCTATTATGACGACTGACTCCTATTCCACGCGACAGCCGTTCAAGGACGGATGATGCGATTGAGGGAGAACAGTCCCGTCAGAACTGCCGCAGCCTGGCTAAGCGAGAACTCGTCGTTTGGCGCGACGAACAGTGTGTCACCAGGTCGTATCTCGGGATTAGCCTCTTTTTTGCCGCGCTTGTAGAACTCATCCATATTGAACTTGATCAAGCTCAGTTTGCCCTTGTCGTCGAACCGGGCAATGACCATTCGACGATCTGAGCTGAATCTAGCTAGCGGTCCTTTTGCCGCGGCGAGGGCGTCGCTTGCCCGATAAACCCGCTCGTCGGCCATGAGGTAGGTGCCTGGGACTGTAGCCCTCCCTAAGACGTTAAAAGTCTTCTGGTTGACTGGGACATAGACCACGTCACCAAACTGGACGAGGTTGCGGAGACCTTCTTGTCCCGGCTGTGGGGTGCCTAGATTGACCCTGGTGACCGAGTCACCACGGACTAAAATCGCTTCTGACAAGGTGCCGGTCGGTTTGACACCTCCGGCAGCACCGACCATTTCTGACAGATCGGCTGACCGTGACACATAGTGCCTGCCAGGACTATTGACCTCGCCGATCACAGTGACGGTGACGAGAGACAATTCGACTGTGATAGTCGCACCGTCTTCCACGAGAGGTAGTTGCTGTGTCGAAGGTGCCACAGCCGAAAACCTTTCGACTCCCCGCTTAGATCGTACGACGATGTCAAAGTCCGCTTCTTGGAACGTTTGCTCTGATATCACTTTCGTCACGCCACCAGCTGCGGCGACGGCTTCATATACATTTCGTCTAGCGTCGATCCTGACTTCGCCGGGCCTGCCGACGTTACCGGTCACCCAAACTCGGGCGAAGGGCCGCGGCTGAATGCTGACCACGTCCTCAGGCTTCATGGGGCCGTTCCATTCTTCGTTAGAAGACTGGAGCAACTTTTGTGGGTCGACTTCGGCTATTGCCACGCCCCGCCTGAATACGGTGATCATGATCTTGTCGGCATCGTCGGGCAATTGGGCTTTGCCGAGCACACTACGGAGATCCATGTCTGGTTGAATCTCGATAGACCCCATGGGAGCCCTCGTTCCGATGACGTAAACCACTTCAGAGAGCGGCTTCTTGACATAAAGCGAAACAATGGGGTCTTTGTAGATCTTCTTGTAGGCCGCTCTTATCTTGTGTTCCGCATCGCCTACCGTCATCCCGGCCACATAAACACCGCCGATCCTCGGAAGATGGACCCGACCGTCAGACTCAACAAACGTATCGACGGTCGTTGGTGTTTTGGTGCCAAGCGTGACGATGATCTGATCGCCTGCCCGCAAAGTCTTTCGGATTTCCTGGGCAAAGGCCCCGGCCAAAAGTGTCATGAAGAGCAGGACGGCAGCGATGGGCCTACTCATGTCGTCTCTTAGTGGACTGTCTGCCCATTGGCATACGCGGCACTCTTGTTCACCCAGTCGCAGAACCCGTCGTAGTCGTCCAACACCGACTTGGGCATTCGGACATACTCTTTCATAGGTTCGGCTTCTGGATTTGCCCTGAGAGGCTCGGCACCGTTGATCTCCAGAGCGTTCTCATAGTCGCCTGGTGCCAGCTTAAGGCCAATGTCTTCACCAACTAGATAGGCGAACATCTTTTCACCTGAGTAGATAGCCATTCCGTCGAACATCCGCCTGGCCCGGACGTCAAGGCCCTCGGCAGCTTTCATCATTTGTTCATAGCGGATAGGACGGTAAACCATGGCTTTGGTCCTCGCTTTACAGGGGGACGCCTGAAGGCCTCCAAATCAACCTGCCCAGAACGAGACTCTCTCATGATACCTTTTGAACAAGTGAGTTTGTGGACAGTAACCTCCCTCCCTGTGCCTGGAGTCCTAGGATTCCGAAAATACCAGTCAGGCTCGGGCACAGATTGATCGATGATTGTGTTTCTCTCTATTGTCCCCGGCCCTCCAGGTTCGACCTGGTACGATGACCGGAAAGATTGACAGGTTACGTTATGACAACAAGGATGAAAACCTACGCCCTTGTCCCACTTATCTGCTTGAGCCTCATCGGCGGATGTGCGGGTGGAGGCAACAACGAAATTTTGGCCACTGTCGATGGT
>JAEURO010000106.1 GCA_016788345.1 Chthonomonadaceae bacterium | reverse complement strand
CTTGGTGGAGGTCGGACTACCCATTTGATCGTTGACCACCTTCAACGATGCGCCTGATTTGGCTTTTTCAATGATGGCTCTTGGAAAGCATTTGCCATATCGGCCAAAGAGCCAAGATGTGCGGACAACGAGGCTGTCTTGAGCTTGATTCATCACGTTTTGCTCGCCCAAGAGTTTGCTCTTGCCATACGTGTTCAGCGGGTTTGCTGGTGAGTCTTCGGTGATCGGCGACCTGGAAGTCCCATCGAAGACAAAGTCTGTGCTGACCTGAAGCATCCGCCATCCGTTCTCGTTACAGATCGAAGCCAGGGCACCGGCTCCCACTGCGTTGACACGCATAGCCGCCATGATGTCGGATTCGGCTGCATCGACTGCCGTGTACGCCGCGCAATTGAGCAACCATTCGAACGAACCCCACAAACCACGCCGCAAACGTGACAAGTGGTCCGCAACGTTGAGGTCAAATTCTGTCTTCCAAGGAGAAGTGACGTCCCATCCTCTGCTTACCAAGTGCTCGACGACCTCTCGTCCAAGCATTCCACTCGAACCTGTCACAAAAACCCGCATATTTCACCGCCGAAGCTATTATGTGGGTTCGACGCGAGGTCGCCTGGCGACTTCATAGTCCATTTTCTCTACTATGGTTCTGATTTGAAACGACGGAACGTGTCGTCCGTCATGTATCATGTTTTCAACTACAAGAGAATAGAAATGAAACTTCATTCTTGTTTTGCCCTGGCGGCACTGTTCGCCATCTCGACAAATGTGTGCTTTGCCCAGTCAGGGCTTGGCAAAAAGTCAGAAAGGTCTTCGTCGAGGTCTCAAAGCACGACCCGCAAGTCCTCCCCTCCGGTGCGAAACGAGGGTCGCCCACAGGGCGCACCTGTTGGGTCAAGCACCCAGGGCCGCTCAGAGCGAACGAATCAAGGATCTGGGAAGTCCGTGCCGCGGCCTCGTCAGACGGGAGACCTCGGTCGACCGACGCAAGGCGACTCAGGATCTAGTGGACGAATCGTCCCATCTTCACAGGGTCTTGGCAGACCAATCCAGGACTCCAGGACCACCCCACCTCCGGGTGACACTGGCTGGCAAAGACAGCAGGGAAGGCGCCAAGAAGGCCAAGTCCGCGAAGTCCCGAACCCAAGCATTGGACGGGTGCCTGGTGACCAAGGCCGAAGGCAAGACGACGGTCGAGTCGTGACCAGCAGGCCAGACCGGGTCGAACAGCTGAACTCGTCGTCCTTTAACAAGAAGAGTGGAGAGTCTCGTAGCGGGCGCGTCAGCTATGACGGCGGCCACAATGTCAAAACGCTAGGGAGACCAGACTTTTCGGGGGAGATGCCACGTATCGACACTGGTCGAATTCGCCGCGAAGGACATCGAGAAGACCGCGTCCGGGTGGTGGACAACCGGTACCGGAACGGCTACCGGTTCTATAACGATTGGTGGTCGGACAATTGCTTTTGGTACCCCTTCTACGGTTTTTCGTACTGGGATGGCTGCGGTTACGTTTGCTCTCCGTTCTATTTCTATGGCCACTTGCCGCCCTATTTATCCTACACTAGGATTTCGTTCGGACCATTTTCCTGGACACGGTGTGAGACCCGGTATCGGTGGTCTCCGCCACGTTGGGACAGCTACTCGGATTATTCCAACGCGCGGGACTTCGATTCGGCGGTCTATAGCCTGGAGCGCGCCTTCGAGCAAAGAAGCGTCCGCAAGATTTCGTCGCTGATACCGACCCAAGGCCGGATCGAGATTGAAATGGACTATGGCAACCACTACGCTATCAACGGCGATGATTTTTACGACATGATGCGCGACCTCGTAGAGTTTACGGACACGACGAGCTACCGGATTGTCGATGTCTACCGAGACGGAGACCAGGCAACAATCAATGCTGTCCACGAGTTTCGCGACAGTTACGGCCGAATCCAATGCGTCCGGCACACTTTTGGACTGGAGAACTGTGGTCGTGGCTACGAGATCAACTACTTCAGCACTGACCGAGGATGAACTCTGTCTCAGGCCGATCCAACTGGCTGGATAACCGGTTGGACGGCTTCGAAAGCTGAGACGACAGCTGGGTCGAACTGAGACCCGCAGCATCGCCGGAGCTCTTCTAGAGCCTCGGCGATTGTGATTTTCCTGCGCCAAGGCGACCCAGTGACCAATACATCGAAGGCCTCCGCGACGCCGATCACACGGGCACCAAGGGGGATATCGTTACCCTTGAGGCCCGCGGGATAGCCAGTCCCATCCCAACGTTCGTGGTGGTGTTGGATCATTGGTAGCGTCGGCCTAAGCCATTCGTATGTTTCGATGACACTGAGGGCCAACAGCGCATGGGAACGAAGTTCTTCAAGCTCAGCGTCCTCAAGCTCGCCAATCTTTTGGAGCGTTGTCGAGCTTACGGAAATTTTTCCAATATCGTGGAGCGTCGCCGCTCGCCGCAGGTGGAGCAACTCGTCAAAGGTCATTCCCAGCCTGTGTCCAGTGGCCGTTGCATATACGGCGACCCTTTCGGCGTGGCCGCCCTCGCCCGGTTCATGCAGGTTCAGGGTCTCAACAAGGGCCCTAATTGTGTCGTTTTCTCGCTCGAAATTACTGTGGGCGACTGTCATAGGTCAGATGGTGCCGTACTCAATATTGTGGCTACTATCGAGAGTTCCTCAGGGCTGCATGTCCTTGGGTCTAGCCAAACAAGCCCGCCTTCGATCCGACCGACTATTGGCGGGTCTTGGCCCCGGAGCCAGTCCAACAGGGAGTTGGGACGCTTGGCCCGCAGTCCGACCCGCCAAGTCTTGACCCCTTCTCCAGGAAACGATCCCCCTCCAATTTCTGTGAGTCCAGGTTCGACCACTGACCCTTTGACTGTCGCCAGCGCCTGTGCGTCCGATTCTACTTGCCCTAACGGACGCATGACGGCAGACCAAACGGGAACCTCGTCGACTCGCTGATCGAGGTAGAGATCGAGGGTCGCTTCTAGTGCGGCCAGCGAAAGTTTGTCGATTCGGACGCACCTGGCAAGGGGATGTCTTGAACACTTTTCGACAAGGTCTTTGTTTCCGACAATGATCCCAGCCTGCGGCCCTCCCATGAGCTTGTCTCCACTGGACAAGACAATGTCTGCCCCGCAAGCGACCGCCTCACCAATCGTTTGCTCCTTAGGGAGTCCGAGACGGGCTGTGTCGATCAAGCAGCCATGTCCTAAATCATTGATCAAGAGAGCATTCTGAGTGTGGGCCAGGTCTGCCAGGTCCGAATGGGCCGGTTGGGCTGTGAATCCAATGATTTTGTAGTTAGAAGGGTGGCAGATGAGAATCGCCGCAGTTTCCTGACTTAAGGCGTCTTTGTAATCCGAGATCCTGGTCTTGTTAGTGCATCCAACCTCTCGTAAGTTACAGCCTGACGACCTTATGATGTCTGGAAGTCGGAACGACCCTCCGATTTCCACCATCTGACCGCGGGACAATAGAACGTCCCGACCGCTGCAAAGGGAATGGAGGACAAGCCAGGTCGCGGCAGCACAGTTGTTGACGACCAGAGCGCCTTCAGCACCAGTCAGCTCGCAGAGTTTCTTACGGACGTGACTTTGCCGTTCGCCTCTCTCGCCGGAATCTAGGTCAAACTCCAAATTTTGGTGGCTCCCACATCTGGCAATGGCATGGATGGCCTGTCGAGCAAGTGGGGCTCGGCCCAGACCCGTATGGAGGATGATCCCCGACATGTTAATCACAGGTCGAAGGTTCGGCCCGGCCAAACTGGCCGCCACTTGTGTAGCGGCATTTACGATGTCCTCAAAGTTGGGCGAGGCCATGTTGTCGATCGCTTGGCGGGCCGCCTGAACCCGCGTACGGTGTGGCAGTTCGTTGGGCAGAGCCCGTGCGATTTTGTCGACACTTGGGGGCCGTTTGTCGGGGGACGATCCCATCGGTACGAAACCAAGTTTAGCCGACTCTAGTATGATTGCGACAGAATGGAACGTCCAACCCCTCCTCCTTTCCAGGCTCCTCCACCGCCGCAAGCCAGGGCAACAAACTCAGCCAACCGGACGTGCCTTATTATTGTCCTTGTCATATTGACCCTGTGCTGTATTGGAGGGCTTGTTGTTTTCTCGTTCATGAAGAACTTCTTGGGACAAGCGGGCCAAGCCATGGGGTGTATGTCGACGTTTAACATGGCGGGTGCGGCTGCAGAGGCCTATGCGGTCGAACATGGCGGAAAGCTTCCAGAAGCCGCGACCTGGCAAGACGACATCCAGCCATATTATCAAAGGCTGTTTGACAAGTATAAGGCTGAGTTTGAGGGGGCGGACAAGTTCATTGATGGATTGCTGCCCTCGGCTGCGGGGGACGTGTTCCAATGTAAGAACTCCGACCGGACGACCGGTGTCGCTTACAATTCAGACATTGCGGGAAAGGTTCTGAAAGACATCAAGGATCCGGACCGTACGGTCATGTTTTTCGAGACAGACACGATGGGCCGTAACCAAGCTATGGCCTACAAAGCCATGCCCAACTCAAAGGCGCCCAAATGGATGAACAGTAGCCGGGATTGGATCGTCTGGAACGTCTCCGGTAACTCGAACCCGTTTGAAACCAGTTCTGGCGGATCCCGAATTGAGATCAGGCCAGACGACGCACTGACCCCTGATTAAAGCCGGTAAATGACGGACATATGGCCCCAGTGAGTCAACTGGGGCCGATACGGCGTATAATCAAAGTGAGTGACCAACATGGAACAATTGAACGTGACTAGCCTCAACACCCTAGCGATGATCAACATGGAAACGGGTCTTATCGTTCTCTTGATCGTCCTCGTCCTCTTTGGTGGCTCCAAAATCCCGCAGTTGATGCGTGGAGTGGGAAAGGGGATCAGCGAGTTTCAGGAAGGCATTAAAGAAGGCAAGAACTCTATTCGAGCCGGTCTCGACGAATCAAAGTCTGAGTGAAGCCGGGACATGATGCCTCGGGACAGCCGTATCTGCGTCTACAATTGACCTATGGACGCAGAAGCACTGGCCAGTTCCTTTACGGGCTTTTTGCAATCTGTCTCGGGCGATGGTAGCGTGACCCGCCCATCACACCGGGTTCCATTTCATTGGCCACCCCACCCAGTCAGCAAAGATTTTCATATATTGGCCAGTGACTGGACGGGCCGTTCCACCCTGGATCTTTATGACGAGACCTTCGAAGTAGAGATCGCTCGGACAGCCCAAGGTACTTTCGGGCGGCTGATAAGGGTCTGGAACGAAGCCAAGGCACCCGATCTTGAAACCGTACTTTCCAAGCTCGCTGAAGGGGCAGAGCCCTACTTTCGGAGACAGCTAGACATAGGGACGAGCTTGGGGACAGGAGGCCGATTCAAGGGTCAAGTGTCGCAGCTTGGACCCCTGGAACTCCTCAAGCTGCTCTATTGCCCGAACCGGGACGTGGCCCATGAATCTCAGCTTCACATCGAAACCCATGCGAGTTCTGGACTCTATTGGCTCTCCCTAGTTTCAATCCTTGAAGACACGTCCCATCCTGGCCGACGTGGGGCACAGTGGTGTGTCTTAGACATGTTTGAAGACCTCCCCAGCTTTTGCCCAACCGAGGCGTCGCAAGAACGCGCCATATCAGCCATCAAGGGCCTCATGTGGAGTGCCGAAGACGACTATGCAAGAACGATATATAAGGCAGGCGTTGTCTTAGGGGGGCATGTCTGCACATGCCCCGCAGCCGAGGCTCTGCTCGCATGTGTCACAGCCCCCAGCAAGTATGGGAGAAGAAGCGCTCAGCATGCTGTTTTTCACTTGGCCGAGTGGATGCCGGATTATCGAGACCGAGTCTTGTCTGCCTTGAAGGAAGCCGCCTCCGATGATCCTGAGCCTCTCCTTCGAGACTTCTCGGCCAGCATGGCGAAGGATGTTGAGTCCATGGCTTACGAGCACATGACCGAGCCGCTCTTTGAAGACGAATACCTTTGACATTGCCCATGCCGCTTATAGACGACCACACTGCCCGACTGAACGAACTGCTTCGAGACCCTGTGTTAAGCGGGGCTATGGTCGGGGTCTGCGTCCAGGATGAGAATGGCAAGGTGGTTTTTCAGCGAGATTCTGATAAGAGGTTTTTGCCAGCAAGCAACGGAAAGATCCTGACTTGTCTCTTTGCCTTCGAAGAGCTAGGGGCGAGCTGGGCAGGATTGACACGTGTTTGGAAAGAAGGAAAGCGGGTCGAGGTCGATACGACCGGCGACCCGACTCTGACTCTTGGCCAGCTGAGGCGGGTCCGCAAAAAGCTGTCGTTGTTCGATGGATGGCCTGTCTGCGTCCATGGTGCTGGGCCCCCGACGCTTGGAATGGGATGGGAGTGGGACGACCTGCCATGGTACTACGCCGCTCCGGTCACCTTGTTCGCCTTTGACCGCGGTCAATTCGAAGCCTGGTCTGATAACGGAAGAGTCCTTCCTCTAGCTCCGGAACTGCAGGTCAAAGTCGTGGTCGAGCCAGGAAGCAAGCGCGAGGCCGAATATGACCCCAAAACAAGGACATTGACGGTTTCCTCATTGGGTAAGGACAAAAAAAAGTTGGGATCGTTTGCCATAGGCGACCCTCTACGTTCGGCGGCTCTGGCCCTTGGAGGGGCACTGCGCGAATGTTCGGACCCGTTGCCCAGACGCACTCCCGATGCTGAGATCTCGGGGCAGACACTTGCTGTGGGTGTAAAAGAGTGTTTGGAGAAAAGTGACAATTATATGGCCGAGCAGTACCTGCTCCTTGCAGCAGCACGGGCCAAGCCAGGACACACGAATCCGGCACAAGTAGAAAAAGAGTGCCTAGCTAAATGGACAGGCGCGAGCCTTGAAGACTTCCGACCAGTGGACGGAAGCGGGTTGAGCCGGCACAACCAAGTGACCCCTCGTGCCCTATGTACCATGCTTCGGTGGGCACTGACCCGGCCGTATGCGGGCCAGTGGATTGAAGCTCTGGCTGCTGGAGGCGAAGGGACGTTGGGCTCAAGGCTCAAGTCAAGTAGTTTTGTGGGCAAGACTGGCACAATGGATGCGGTTGTGTGTTTGAGCGGTTACGTGACCACCCGAGACAAAAAACGGTGGACTCTCAGCTGCTTAGTTAACAACTCACTCGTTCCAGCCTCGCAAATCCGAGACGTTCAAGACCGGATTGTTAGGATCCTGGAAGAGACAACAGTCGACCATGGAATCAACTCAGCAATCGCCAGCTTGGAGAGTCCTCTTTCCTTCTCGCTCCATCGCCCTGCTCGTCGGAATTGGCTTCCTTGACCTCGTTGTGACTGCGGTCCTCCATGCGCAGGGCCTCATAGTCGAGCTTAACCCCTTCATGAAGGTCTTCATTGAAAAAGGCGAGTGGCTCTTTGCCTTGATCAAGGGTCTGACCCTGCTCGCGGGCTGGTATGCCTTGGTCACCTACTCGAAATCTAATTTGGAATTCGTCAGAAGGGCAGCACTGACTGGCTCTGCCCTCTATGTGGCCCTGTGGCTCCTTTGGTTTACCTTTGGCAAAGCCTAGTTGTTGTTGTTGTTTTGCTGGGCAAAACCAGCTATTTGCGACTGCTGGCTCTGGAGCTGGCTAATGACCCTTTCCATCGCCAGGAACTTAGCACGTAGGCTCTGTTCTCTCAACGCGAGGGTCTCGTTGTACGACTCGATTCTGTCTCCAATGTCGGACACTTGCGACTCGATCGACTTTGTGGTCGAAGTGAGCATGCCATTGATTGGGTCGGAGATGTTTTCGGCGACCCCAAGAATGCGGTTCGACATGCCTCTTTGATACTTGACGTTTCCAATCGTCCCTAGCACTGTCCCCGTATATTGCAATTGCAGCCCCGCTGTTTTGGCATTGGTGTCTTTGCCTGTCAAAAACTGGCCAGAGCCCACAGCTTCTTCGCCATTGATTTCTCCAGCGACGTCCAGCCCTTTCGTGTGGTCTTCGGTCCCCAACCCAATTCCGGTTGTATCAGGGTCGGATGCCAAATTGCTCGACACGCTGAAATCAAGGCTCGCGCCAAACCGCTTGGCCTCAATTTTCAACTTGCCTCCGTCAATGCTGGCAACGAGATTGTCCTTTAGCCTGCTGTCGGCGTTGATCTTGTCGACTGTCTGGGCCAAGGTGTCCCCTGCAGTGACATTGAATTCTATTGGAGTCGAAAACAACGGTCCGTTGAATGTCAGGACCTCACCACCACGATTGGCCAAGGTTTGGGCGGCAGACGCGGTTGTCCGCGACTTGGTCGCCAGTCTAGTGATCTTCACGTCGAACCCGGCCGTACCAGAGTCGCTTGTCCTGGCCGTGCTTCCTAGATAGACTAAGTCTGTATTTGTGCTCGAACCGCTGGAGAGCATGACCTTCTTGACTGACTCAATGTCTGTCGCCATCGCTTTGTCCAAACCTGCTTCGTCAAATGTGAGTTTGCCGTCAGAATCGAGCCCAAACCCTAAGTCGGCAAGGTTACGGAACGTTCCGCCGGGGTTGGAGTTTTGAAAGATTGTGTCTTGGACCATCGAGATGACGCTGTTAGCAGCGATGTCTCCGAAGAGAGGCCCAGATTCAAACGACTTTGTGTCGAACGAGCTTGCAGACTTGACAAATTCTACGAGTTCGTTAAATGCGTCCTTAAATCCCTTGAACGATGACTTGATCTTTTCGTTGTCACGCTTTAGGTCGATAGTGGCTTTGGCGCCTGCCACATCTTCCTTAAGAAGAGTGACCGTGACACCCTGAATAGCATCCGTTACAGCATTTGTGTAACTTGTCCTCGAGATTCCGTCGATTGTGAACTCTGAGTCCCTTGCCGAAACGACTTCATTGCCGAACGCCTTCTGGTAGACACCAAGGTCTTGGAGCAGGCCGTCTGTGTCGGTCACAGAGTTCGAACCCAATCCAGTCACTTCCAGTTTCTTGACCGTCCGTCCGCCGTCTTTGGTTTCGACCACGCTGGCTGTGACCCCTTGGCCCCCAAGTTGGGCGTTAATTTTTGAAGCGACCGACGACAAAGTGTCGGTCGCGAAGTCGACGTTGATGGTTTCCGTGCCGATCTGGAAACTGCCGACTTTTGAGAGGTTGGTCAATTTGCCGAGAGTGTCGGTCGAGTTAGCCAAACCGTAGCTTCTGAATCCGCCAGAGAGGGGATCGCGCAGGGTCGCGGATCCGGAAACGAGGCCCAATGAACTCAAAACTGACCCTGTTGCGTCTGCCAGCTGGATTTTGTTGGCAGCGCCAGTCTCGTTGCCGGTCAAGGAGAGATAGGCCGAGCCACTTCCGCCGATGATCGACGCTGTGACCCCGGAGCCTATCCCATTGATTTTGCTCGCGACCTGGGAAAGTGTGTCTGTCGCAGCTATGGTCACTGCCTTACCGTTGACGACGATTTCGCCCGACAAATTGAGGGCTTCGGTACTAGAGGTTTGTT
>JAEURO010000105.1:8078-9438 GCA_016788345.1 Chthonomonadaceae bacterium | reverse complement strand
CAACGGCTGACTGGAATGACAAGTGGCCAGGCCAAATTTCCCGTCGCAAACAGTCTCATCAAATTCAACAAACACGGCCAAAGCGGTATGGTGCTGGCTGAAATCCTTCCTCACCTCGGGGGAGTCGCCGACGACCTTTGCCTCGTTCGGTCGATGTACACCGAGGCGATCAATCACGACCCAGCCGTGACGTTTTTCCAGACTGGAAACCAGATCGCGGGCAGGCCGAGCATTGGAAGCTGGCTTAGTTACGGGCTGGGGACGATGAATCGTGACTTACCCTCATATGTTGTTCTGACCAGTATTGGCAGTGGGCGCAATGACGACCAGCCGCTTTACGACAGGCTTTGGGGTAGTGGGTTCGTCCCGACCGAACACCAGGGCGTCAAGTTTCGTAATACAGGTGATCCCGTACTCTTCCTGTCTGACCCGCACGGCATCGACCGCGCCACCAGGAGGGAGATGCTCGATGACCTCATGGGGCTGAACCAAGAGCACAAAAGCGTCATGGGCGACCCAGAGATCGACACTCGGATTGCCCAATACGAGCTTGCCTTCAGAATGCAGATGTCCGTGCCTGAGCTTTTGGATTTGTCGAACGAGCCATCAAGCGTCCTAGAGATGTACGGCCCGAAGGTCAAAACACCTGGAACTTATGCTTACAACTGCCTTCTGGCCAGAAGATTGGCAGAGCGCGGCGTGCGCTTCGTCCAGCTCTTTCATATGGGTTGGGACCAGCACATGGATCTGCCTGGTGCGATCACGCGCCAGGCCGGAGATATCGACCAACCCTCCGCGGCCCTGATCAAGGACCTGAAGCAGCGCGGAATGTTCGACGACACTTTGGTCGTTTGGGGCGGAGAGTTCGGTCGGACGGTCTATTCGCAGGGCGAGATGACTGAAACGACTTATGGCCGTGACCACCATCCTCGGTGTTTTTCCATTTGGCTGAGCGGGGCGGGGATTCGGGGTGGCACAACCTATGGGGAGACCGACGACTTCAGCTACAACATTGTCAAGGACGAAGTCTCAGTGCACGATCTTCACGCGACGATGTTGCATCTTTTGGGCATCGACCACACGCGGTTGACTTATCGCTATCTCGGCAGAGACTTCCGGTTGACCGACGTCTTCGGAAACGTAGTCACGGGTCTGCTTAAGTAGTCTTCGCCGCCCGATCTAACATATGGGGGCCTCGCGGCAAGGATTCGATTCACAGCTTGGCCAACCTGAGCGAGTCAAGGACTCATTGTGAGTTCGTGCCATGCCTAGCCCTGGTGACAAGCGGGCATCTTCCCTTTTGCAACACCTATGCTGAACCACGGTTCAGGCAATGCAAACTTATCACCTAAACGCCCAA
>JAEURO010000105.1:0-8068 GCA_016788345.1 Chthonomonadaceae bacterium | reverse complement strand
TGGCCTTCATAGTGGTCACCCAAGATGTAGAGCACCAAAGCGTTTTGCGGGCACAGCTCCTTGGCTCGCACCAGGTCGTCTTCGGCCAACTCGAGCTGAGCCGAAACGAGGAACGTATTAGCACGGGCCAGGTACAGGCTCGCTCCCAATTCCGACCGGCCATGTTGCCCAGGAAGATCCTCCGTCGCCTGCTCCCAAGGGCCATAGAGCAGAATCGCTTGCTCGTCGTAAAACTCTCTGGCTTTGTCCAGGTCGCCCGCCTCAAAATACGCGATACCCAGCGATTGCCTGACATCGCCGCTGATTTTTGAGGAATCATCGAGAATTGTGATCGCGTCTTTAGCTCGGCCCAGCTTCACCAAGACACGTCCGAGTGGGTCTGCAAGGCTCGACACGATGTGACCACTTCGAAAAGTGCCGAGCTTGGGCGATCTAACGATCGCTTCGCGCAGAGTCGCTTCGGCCTCCTGTAACTCGCCCCTCGCCTCCTGACGAAGCGCTCGTTCACGAGCAAGATTAGATGCTGCAAACGCTTCTCGTACCTGCATCGCCACCTTTGGATCTGCGGGGTTTTTGGATTGAACGGGTGGCACCACTCCAGAAGAGTAAGGATTGTGGGTCATGTTCAGCGGTTTTTGAGCAATAGGCTTGCCCGCAACTGAACGATTTGACTCGCACCCTGAAACTACTAGCAGAATCGCAAATGGAGACATTTTGAAAAAATTGTTCATGGTGAAACATCCTAGGGTGCAAAAAGTGTATCTATTGAATCATGTCGACGAACCCAACTGGGTTGAGTGAACGGATACAAGATTGATGGCTGAATAAGCGAAGATTGACTAGCGGCCAACGAGTGGATGGATCCTGTCCAAACAACATTGGCTTGCCATATCCACTTTTGCTGTCGAATTGGAACTTCCACCGATCCCAGAGCTCCAGATCTATACATCATGTAAGACATAAATGTATCTGCAACCACATCTGTCGTTATCGAGGGTGCCAAGCCCAAACTTTGCGCGGGATTATCGCTATCGTAGGCTTCACTTCCGTCTGCCACGTATTCGATAACATCGTTATAGGGATGGGACGTGTCTAAACACCACAGGCCATTTATTGGAACCAAGTTTTGGCCTTGATACTCATAAAGTTGCCATAACCCGTTGACTCCATCCTTCCATCGTCCTAGCTTAACAAGTTGATCGTGGTGCCAGACACCAGGGCCGTTTGCCTGCAATTGAATTGGTGTCGTCACGGCGCCTCCAAACCAGATCCCCCAGACTGGGCTCAAGCTCCCATCATAGAACTGCACTTGGGCGTTCCACACATATACCGAGTCGGAACCAGTGTATGGCGCATTTCCCACAGTCGGCTCCCCGATGGCACAATTCCAATAATGGATAGGCGCGTGAGATGTTATCTTGCCTTTGATCGTCACTGTCTTACCAAGAGACGCAAAGGTTGCGACACAGGTCACAACGACGTCCGTTTGTGGTTTCCCAAAGTGCCAAGCTGTCGAACTGGCGTGGTAGGGTCCAGGGAACGGATCGACCCATGGCACCCCGACGATGACGGGTTCCCCAACATTTGCCACTCACTTTGTGTTCAGATACTTCACGGGGGTGCTTTAGACTTCAAGTTCTACTCACTATCTCGAACGAGTCGCCCTACCTTACGGTTTACCTTTCCTCCACTCTTGTAAACGCTTTACCGTTGAAGTGTAAAGAGCCAGGGTGGCGTCCGTGACAGGCATGTCGGATGCGTCTGTGGTTTCAAGCACGTCTGAGAACTGCGAACGAAGTTCGGCTAACAGCTTCGCGCCCTTTGCGCTACTGTTGGCGAGTTCTTGGTCGATGGACTTCATGGCCTTGTAGCTCCCCACGATGACTTTGGTCTGCTGGTCTAAGTCTTTTTTCGATAGCTTGACCCGTAGATCAAGTCGGAGAACAAGCTTCTGCTCAGACACATTTCCATCGACCGTCAATCTGACGACATATTGACCTGGCGCGACCCTTGGCCCTTGTGCCCCAGTGGGCGTGTCGCCACGGATTGCAGCCATAGTCACCCAACCACTTGGTTCACTGATCGGTTGGTACCTCATGTCCCAAAGCCAACGGTGGGCTCCCTTGGATAAGCCCAAGCGCATCGTGGGTCTCAACCAATAGGTTGGAAGCGGAATCTTATTGGGATCTGCCTGGTATGGGGTGTCTTCGCTTGAATAGGTACGGACGACTTGCCCGCCGCTGTCGACTATTTCGATATCGACACGCTTGGCGTCTACAGGAAGCCAGTAGTTGAGTATGGCTCCGTCGGGCGGATTAGTCCCTCCAGGCTCCTCTGGCGGCATGGGTGTGTCCGTGTTCAGGTTCCAAGCGACCCTGGTTGCGAGCTGAGGAGCGAACAGAGTTGGGTGGCCGAACTCGGCTTGTTGCCGAAGCTGTGACATATCGTCCATGATCCAGAACGACCGCCCGTGTGTCCCAATAACTAGGTCGTCTCCATGGACGACAAGGTCTCGTACAGACGTGCACGGCATGTTTTGGCGCAAAGGATGCCAATTCGCTCCATCGTCTAGAGAGAAGTGAACCATCCGCTCAGTTGCGCAATAAAGCAAGCCGCTCGCTTTCGGATCTTCGCGCACAGCGTTTACCGGATCGTTCGGCAATCCGTTTGTCGCAAGACGCCAGGTGGCCCCTCGATCATGAGTGACATAGATGTAAGGCTTTTGGTCGTCGCATTTGATTCGGCTCACGCTCACGTACGCGGTGTCGTCGTCTCGATATCCTGCGTCGATCTGAGTCACTTTTGACCAACTGGTTAGCCCATTTGGAGTTACATCCTTCCAAGTCTTGCCTGCATCGGATGTCAGCCATACCAAGCCATCGTCTGTTCCACACCAGATGGTGTCCGTCGAAAATTTCGACGGAGCAACAGCATAGATGACGCCTCGCCGTCCAGGCTCAGCCATGGACTTACCTTCCATCCGGAAGCACTCCGGAACATCAGGGCGCTCCCGGCTCAGGTCGGGTGAAATGACGGACCATGTCTTTGCTCCATTTCGAGTGACAAAGAGCCTGTTGCCGGCAAAGTACAAGGATTTGGGATCAACCGGCGAAAAGACGACCGGCGCTGTTCTCAAAAATCGATAGGTTTCACCTTTTGGTGGAACAGGCCGCACTTCTTGGACCTGGCCAGTCCTCTTGTCGAACTTTGAGATTTTTCCGCCATATACAATGTTAGAATCCAGCGGGTCGACAGCAACATAGCCATACTCCTCGACCCCGACCGGGTGCCACTCACGAAGGGTGATCTGCCCATCATTGCCACGTGAGCAGATGCCGACCGAACCACTTTCCTGCTGACCCCCATAAACCCAGTACGGCCATTGGTTGTCTGTCGAGACGTGATAGAACTGGGCAGTCGGCTGGTTGTACCAAGAGCTCCATGTGAGGCCGCCATTGACAGTGATCGTCGCACCCTGGTCACTGGCCAGGAGCACGACTTCTGGACGGAGGGGGTCTATCCAAATGGTGTGATAGTCGTCACCACCAGGAGCTCCTTTCCAACAAACCCATGTCGCACCTCCATCTACCGACTTGTAGCATGCAGTGTTGCCACAGTACACAACATCGGGATTGACAGGATCGACTTTGATTTCAGCGAAGTCGTCCCCCCGTGACCAAAGTCGGCGGTCGGTCGAAAGTAGGTTCCAAGTGGCGCCGGCGTCCTCGGACCGGTAGATTCCTCCGGCCTCTCGTGCGTCGACTGTCGCGTAGAGCCTTGATGGGTTGGATGGAGACACTCCAAGTCCAATCCTGCCAAGTCCCTGGCTTGAGGTAGGGAGGCCTTTGTCAAGACGGATCCATGTTTCCCCTTCGTTTGTCGACTTGAAGAGTCCAGACTGCGGCCCCTGCCAGCGACCGTTTTCCCAGGGTGCCTGTCTGGCAGCCCACAGAGAACAGTAGACAGTCCTGGGTTCTTTGGGATCAAGTGTCACCTGTGATGCGCCCGTATCGTCATCAGGCCCCAATACCTTCTTCCAGTTCTTGCCGCCGTCTGACGTCCGGTAGAGTCCCCTCGTTGGATTTGGACCATGAGGATGGCCGAGCACTGCCGCGTAGACCACGTCTGAATTCTGAGGATGCACGGCGATCCCACTAATCTGTTCGCCATCTGACAGTCCGACATTTGACCAACTCGCACCTCCGTCCAGGCTCTTATAGACCCCGTTGCCGACACTGAGATCGGGTCTCTGGAGCCCCTCACCAGATCCGACATAAATCACGTCACGGTTTGCTGGTGAGACGGCCAAACAGCCAATAGATCCGGTCGCCTGACTGTCAAAAACAGGAATCCAGGTCCGTCCATAGTCCGAAGTTTTCCATACACCGCCATTGTTGACTCCGACAAAAAACTCGTTGGGACGTCCTGGGACGCCGCTCGCTCCTACCGTGCGTCCGCCGCGGTGCGGGCCAATGCAACGCCAAGACAAGTTTTGGACGAATAGTCTTGGCTCGACCTGGGAATACGAGATTGCCGAGAGGGCGAGTGCCGCGACAAGCCACCAACCGTGTGCCATAGTGACCAGTATCCCCTAGTTCAGCAAGCTGGATGGCCCGCCAACCTTTCGGCTTCACATTCCAGCTTGTCCATTTCCTCCTGGATTTGCAACCGGACAACTTCAAGGTCGGGTTCAGATATGGTAGAAGGCACGAAATAGTCGGGGCCAAAAACCATCACACATTTCGCAAAGGGTTTGGGAACCATATAGGCGTCCCAAGTTTTAACTAGCCACCTTCTGTCCGCTGCCACGCCAACTGGGACGATGGGGACTCCGGCTTTTTTGGCCATGAGTAGCATTCCTCCTTGGATCACGTGGGTTGGACCCCTGGGGCCGTCCGGAGTAAAGGCCATACACTCTCCCTTTTTCAGGACTTCGATAGATTCGATTGCGGCCCTGACTCCGCCACGACCAGTCGAGCCGCGGATCGTCTTGAATCCAAACCCACGAAAGATGATGTCTTGCATTTCGCCATCCTTGCTATGGCTTATGATCGTCCATACGCCTTTGCCTCTGAAAAAATGTGCGGCTACAAACGTCCGCCCATGCCAGCCGGACATGATCTTTCCCCCAGGTGTCGACTTAACCCGGTCATATCCGACGACTCTTATGCGAAGGGTCAAGCCAATGAGACGGGCAAGAGCAAAGATGACTGGTCCAAGAATGTAGGGGCGCACATTGCGCCAGCGTTGCTTCAAGGTCACCGAAGCAGCCCCTGCGCCCGTGCAACTTCCGTCGCTGCATGAAGCGAGTATTCACCCTCTAGTGTGGCTAGAGCGCGCGCTTGTTCTTCTCCGGTCGTCATTTGGGCGATGCAGAGAAGGGCATCGGGCCATTGATCAGAACACTTCGGGTCTTTCGTGACACTGTAGAGCATTGTCTTTGCGATCTCTGGTTCGACGCTTTGAAAGTTGTGGGCGAATCGAATCCTTTTCAAGCCAGCAACTCGATCCAAGGCTTGCAATCGGTCAAGGGCAGCGATGGCCTTTCGCCCAGAGCCCAGATCACCAGAGTCTAAAACTTGCGCCCAGTACTGGGCCGCGTGGTCGGTGTCGCCAAGGTCTTCGTAGACTTCAGCCACTTTTGAAAGGGCACTGACGTCATTGGGGTGCGATTCCAGATGCATCTTTGCCGCAGCCAGGACCGCACCAGGTCCGCGGCCAGACACTTCTGCCATAAGGTCGTGGCCAGATTGCCGACTGTTCTGGACAAGCTCCTTAAAGAGCAAAGCCAGGGACAATCCAGTCACAAACCCAGCCACATGCGTCCAAAAGGCGGTTCCACCTTGCTCTCCACTGAGCCGGACAAACACTCCTGCCCCTTGCAGGGCCAGCCAAATCAACGCTACCGCTCCAACGCTGATGCTCACACGTGGGGCGAGTGGAACTCGCTGGCTCAAAAACCGCACCGAACAGTAGCCCACGCACGATGATATTGCGCCACTTGCGCCTAGAAGGGACACTGGCGAACCCGTGAAGCGCATCAACACCAAGTGGACAACGACGCCAATGAGTCCTCCAGCCAGATAAATGAAAACAAACCTAGCCCGGCCTGTGGTTTCTTCGACTTTTGGACCGACAGCAGCGAGAAAAACCATGTTGGCCAACAAGTGCACAAGGTTTGAGTGCAGGAACAAACTGACGCCGGCCGACAACAGTGAAGGTGACTGAGGGTCAAACGCAAAATTGAGGGCGAACTCCCGATCCAGAGCGGACAGCAGTGCGAAAATAAGGTTCAAAGCGATCAGGGACAAAGTGACCCAGGGGACATGCTGGGATGTTTTGACTTGGTCCTGAGTCATATGGGTTTACGGTTCAATTCATTCGTCCCCGAACATGTCGTCGGGTATCTCTATATTCACGTAGGTTTGGCGGACGTCGTCCAAATCCTCTAGGGCGTCCACTAGTTTAAGGACTTTTTCAATCTCATCTTTCGAAAGCTCGGCCATTGTGGTGGCGATGCGGGTGAGTTCGACACCGTGCGTGTGAATCCCTTCTTTGCTCAAGGCGTCGTTGCAGGCGTGCAAGCTGGGGACTGGAGTCAGGACTGTCACGGTGTCATCATCCACAACCACGTCCTCGGCGCCATTGTCTAGTGCTAACAGTGTTACAGTGTCTTCGTCAGCATCGGATTTATTGATGACGATCTGGCCGCAGTGCTTGAACTGCCACGACTGGCTCCCATTTTCGCCCATTGCCCCTCCGTTCTTACTAAAAGTGTGGCGAAGCTCACCTACGGTCCTGTTTCGGTTGTCGCTATAGACTTCGACCAGCACAGCGACTCCGCTAGGGCCTGTCCCTTCGTATAGGAGCTCCTCATAGTTGGTCCCCTCGCCCCCGCCCGACCCTTTGGCGACAGCGCGGTCTATGTTCTCTTTGGGGACGGAATTTTCTTTAGCGGTCTGGATCGCGACCCTCAGTCTGGCGTTTGTGCCAGGGTCTCCGCCCCCCATTTTTGCAGCGACAATGATTTCACGCGCCAGCTTTGTAAAAAGCTTGCCTCGTATCGCATCCTGCTTCCCCTTGCGAAGTCGAATGTTTTTCCACTTAGAGTGGCCCGCCATATGGTTGAGATTATGACAGGTTCAATACCCAGTGCTTGGAACGAAAAGCGACACTCGGTATTCGATCCGCTTTGTCTCGCCCGTCCCGACCGTTACCTTCCAAGCAAGATTCGACACTGGGTTGACTTGACGCAGTCCTGCAGGAGTCTTGCGTACTTTGGCACCTCCTGGATCGACCACCTCTCCAGTGGTGGTTTTGGCAATGTTCACGTCTGCGGAAACCGCACGTGAGTTCGAAACTTCAATCGTTCCCTTCACCGTGACCTTGTCGTACACGACACTGTTCGCAAGCTTAAGGGCCCCTCGGTCTCGAGACAGTTCTTCCATCACAGCGTCCACATGTATATCCAGTGCCTTAGTGACTCGTACAGTCGCTTCGGAGCCAGCCGACGTGTAGTTCAATTGGTCTTGCCCAAGAACGAGGCCGTCTTTGATCGTCGTGACTGGGGCCGTTGTAAAAGGTTGACCGGACTTGTTCAAAAACTTTATCGTATGCCACACATCGACTGGTGGTGGCGGGGTCGAAAGCGACTCTGGCCGCCCCCAATCTAGGTCGCCAAGCTCGACGACATAGACTTGCTTGTAATCGCTTTGTGATTTGAGAATATTGAAGTAGCCACGTTCACCTACCTCCAAACTCACGGACGGTTGCTTGTAAAAGAACAGGTCTTCAACCATTTGCCCCTCCCCGGTCACAGGCACCCCTTCCTCTCCTCGGGCTATTCCGCCCGAAGGGGTCGTCATGTTCTGGAACATCAAGTCTTTCTTATAATCATTGTCAGTGGCCGCATAAGCGAGACTCTGAATGAACTGGTCGACTGAGGCACCGCTCGACAAAGGATCTGGTATCCCCAAGAATTTCATGTTTGGAAATCCTGTCACGAGGTTCACGCTGACGTTTTCCAGTTCACCTAAGTCATTGAGGATCACGGCCTTGGCTGTGAGTG
>JAEURO010000104.1 GCA_016788345.1 Chthonomonadaceae bacterium | reverse complement strand
TGCTCACGGGCGACAATGAAGCAACTGCCCAGGCAATCGGAGCACAGGTAGGTATCGACCAGATTCAAGCCGAAATGCTTCCCGAACATAAGCTGGTGACAATTCAGGACGCGCTTGGTCGAGGTGAGCGGGTCGGAATGGTTGGCGACGGAGTGAATGACGCGCCAGCACTGGCGGCTTCAACCGTAGGTTTCGCAATGGGAGCCGCTGGAACGGATACTGCCATAGAAACTGCCGACGTTGCCCTTATGGATGATGATCTTCGAAAACTACCTGAGTACATTCAGTTGAGCCGCCGTACCTCAGCTATCCTGACCCAAAACATAGTGATTGCCCTGCTGATCAAGTTCGTTTTCTTTGCGCTTGCCATGACCGGGACGGCGACCCTCTGGATGGCCGTTTTTGCTGATATGGGCGCGAGCCTGTTAGTTGTCGGAAACGGCCTGCGAATTCTTCGCACTTCTTCTCGAAAGGAACCTACACACCACAAAGAGTGACGCCCTCCGTTGTCGTGGAGAGACTTCTGAGAGACCGAGTGACTCGGTCTCTCGCTCTTCGCGACTCAATTGATGAAGTTTAGGTTCAATATAGTGGCGGCCCCGGAGAGATTCGAACTCCCGACTCACTCCTTAGGACGGAGGCGCTCTATCCACTGAGCTACGAGGCCGGACGGGTGAATCTTACCCACACCTTGGCTCACGGATCAGGGTTTGATCCGGGTAGGTGGCTGACCGCCGGTGTATTGGACATCCTTTAGCGATTCCCTTGCTTTCGCCAATTTTTCTTGGATCGACTTTCTTTGGGCTTCTGGTAGCTTTTCAAGGCCGCCTGCTTCCCCATCCTTAAAGAATGGGTTCAATCGGTACGCTGTACTCGCGGTCTTGTCTTTCCTGAGCAGCAGGCCCACTTTTAGTTCTTCGTAGGTGCCGTTGGCATAAACTGCGCTGACACCGTTCGAATGGTTCCCTGCCTTTTCATCCCAAGCCATTTGGTTGGCAAGAGACTCTTCGGAGACCGCGTTTGTACTTGCATAACCTCCCTGATATGTCCGAACAGAAAAGAGACTCTGGATAGTTTTCAGACTGATAGTGACCTGGGCACCGGGTGGCAACCCCTCAGGGAAAATTGTTGTGGGGTCAGTGTCTTGGGTTGGATCCTGTTCAGGCTGTAGACCCGTTTGTACGACCTCTTCGACCCCGTTCTCAGATGAAAAGTTTGCAAACTCTCCTTCACTCACGAACACGAGGCGATCAAATTCTTGTCGAGCCTTTGGAGGCAACATGGCAAGTTTGGACTCGAACATGCCTGACTTTGCCACCTGTCGCGCTGCCGATGGAAGCTGCGCATAGATCCTAAGAGCTGAATCGTTTGTTCCTATTCCGATTCTGTTTACAAGGCCCGGGAACGGCAGGCAAGCAAAAATTAAGCCAATCTGTGACTGGGGGCCTCTAGGCAGGGATGAGACCAAATCGGCTACTCCGTCAATTGAGACACCAGACCGCACAGTTGTCCTGACAAATTTTGCAACGGCGACCCGTGGAGCTGCGACGAAGAATGGAGACATTCTGGGGTCGACCTTCAGTGTCACGCCAAGAGCATCCTCCTCTAGCCACCAGAAATTCATCCTTGAACTGCTGGCACCAAAAAAGTCTTGCAACTTAAGTTTGTCTGTGAGTAGAAACGACCCCATGATGAGCATCGTATCATTGACTTCTGCGGCGAGGTCTTTTTTTAGAGACGTGGCAACTTGCGTCAGCATTTCAGTGGGCAAATACTGAAGAAGGTCTTTTTTGTCCAGTTCAGAGAACATGTCAAGGACTCTTTGGAAATCTTCAGGGCTTGCGTCTGACTGGGCTGTGGCTCCTGGCATCGATTTCTTAACGACTTTTGAAAGTGACAACGAAAATTTTGATGGCACAAAGTCTCCCTCAATCGATATTTGTTTTCGGGCGGGGGTCTCTTCAGTGTCGCTTTCAAACTGTCCAATGTAATCGCTCTCTGTCCTGGGGTAGGAGTTACCGAAGATTTTTATGGTGATGTTCCCCCCGTCATTCGTCCGCTTGACCGAGAACAAGACTTTCTTGACGGTAGGGTCTTGAAATCCGCTAGGATAAAGAAAGCTAACGTAGTAGTTGTTTTCCCTTGGAGAATCCTCTGTCACACCTTTGGCCTGAAGAGCTTCGTCTTTTAGTCGAAGTTCATCGTAATAGGCTTTGATTGCGGATAAGGCTTGCGGGGGAAGGGCACTCTGTGCGCGTGTCGGGTTCGACGAATAGACGACACGTTGGTCAACCCCAATTGTTTCGAGGGATTTTTGACCGATTGAAAGAGCAATTCTTTGGAGCAATCGTTTGCTGGGAGCGCTGTTTTCTAAGCGACTGACTTTCTCCCAGAACCCTTGGTCTTCTTGTGGGCTGCCTGCGAGATCGAGTCCTTTCTGTACAAGGTCAGAAGCATCTTTGGACGTCCAAGGCTTTTGTTGAATGGCCTCCTTGAGGTAGCTGGACACAGCATTTTTCCACGTTGCATTGGCGTCCACCGCAGAAGCTGGCAATGTGAGGGTTTTGACGCCACGAACGTCCGTCCAATTGGCCCCAAGGCAGTCAGCGACACGCTTCAGGGCGGCTTCCTTTGGGGTGTCTTTGAAAACAAGGACAACGTACTTATTCTCAAGGGTCCTGTCGACCTGCAAAGTCTCGCCAACTTGCTCTGCCAAGACTTTGACTGCGTCCGGCACACGCGTCGCAGGGATTGACATAGTGACTGAGCCGGTCCGTAATGTGAAGAGAAGTAGGGTCGAGACTAACATGGGCAACCTCCGTATCCACATGTTACTACGTTTCGCGCCTCAAAGCGTTTTGAACGAACTTGGTCCGGTAGACTCAGAACATGCTTTCGTTCTGGCTTCTCGCACCTCAAGTGACGTTTTCGTCGCTTGTCTACGACGCCACAGAATTGAGCGGACTCTGCGAATATCCGGAACCAGCATTTTATTTGAAACAGGCTTCCAGCTATGACCGTGCTTCGGTAGCTCCTGGCCAAGACTCTTGGTTTGCGAACAGGGATTGGGGAAACTATGTCCGGGATGAGACGGTCGGCAGTCGAAAGGAGCATGTCCTTTGTGACGTCTCCGGTGCAGGTGTCATGGTGCGATATTGGTCACCCAACCCTGCCGGCTCTACACGGATCTACGTCGATGGGGCACTTGCTCTTGAAGCTAAATCGCAAGACCTGCTTGGGGGACGGTTACCCACATTTCCTCCGCCTGTGTCCCAGGAGACGTCTGCGGGATGGACCCTTTACTATCCAATTGCCTATCAGAAATCGCTAAAAGTCACCGTCGATGACAGCGACCAGGATGCGGCTGCCCGGATGTATTATCAGATTCAGTATCGAACGTATGCCGAAGGAGTCTCAGTAGAGCCTTTCTATTCGGCAGGTGGCCCAGATTTAGCCCGAAGAATGATGGACAACCCTGGTTGGGCAAGCCCGGACAAAAAGGAATGGCACTCTGCTTCGGGAGAATCCGTGACTCTGACCGGCCCGCGCAAAATCTCTGCTGTCGTAGTCAAAGTTACAGGTCTCGATGAATCAAAAGAGTGGAGTAGCGCATCTCGGGCCCACAACGTCCTGAGGGATGTCTGGGTTTCTGCCTCGTTCGACGGCGAAACCTGTATCGAGGCGCCACTTGGGGACCTGATGTCGACGAGTGTCGGACTGAACAAATTGTCGACTATGCCAGCTTGGATAAACGAAAGTGGCGACATGGTGTTGCGCTGCCCAATGCCTTTTCGCGAGTCAGCAAGGTTCTCTATGACTTCGCCCAAAGCATCGAGCGTAAAAGTTTCATACGCCTTTGTCTCGTCAAAGTACGTTTGGTCCGACCGGTCTATGCACTTTAAGGCGCAATGGCTTAACTTCAAGGGCGGCACACGGCCTATGAGGGATTTGGACTTTTTGAACGCCACCGGACATGGGGTCTTCGCTGGTTGCAACGTGGCCATTTCTAACCCGACGCCAGATTGGTGGGGCGAGGGCGACGAAAAAATCTATGTCGATGGAGAGTCGTTTCCGTCAACGTTTGGGACAGGGACCGAAGACTATTTTGGATACGGTTGGAGCAACCCCAAGCTCTTTGAACACCCTTATCATTATCAATCTCATTGTGACGGACCTGGCACAAAGGGGCATTCGAGCATTGGCAGATGGCAAATCCTGGACAGGATTCCCTTTCAATCGTCTTTTAGATTCGATATGGAGCTGTGGCATTGGGCCGACGTGCAAATGCAGTATGGGCGGACAGTGTTTTGGTATGCAAAGCCTGGCGGCTCGGCGCCAAGGTCTCACGGCGCAGATGAATCGCGTCTTGCTTTCATTGACACGTCGGTTCCCCGGGTAAAAGGGGCCCTTGAGGGAGAGGATCTCGAGATCATCGCTTTAACTGGCGGAACCACGGAGCGTCAAGACTTTGCTGGCCTGTCGAACGGCAAGCAGCTCTGGTGGCGAGACGGGAGCAAATCACATGAGTTACGGCTTGCTGTCCCTGTCGCGGTCAAGGGTAGATACCGAGTTTTCCTTCGGGCCTGTACGGCAGAAGACTATGGCATTCATGACATTTGGTTTGGCACTATCTCCCGCCAAATTGACTTCTATGGCAAACTTAAGTGGAAAACTTTCGAGCTAGGGACGACGTTCCTTGACGCTGGCAAAACACCCTTTCGGGTCTGGGTCTATAGTTCGAACCCGAAGGCTATAAAGAGGCACATGTTTGGTATCGATTACATTATGCTAGTGCGCGAAAGTTGATTGATTTGGCTGGTCAGCCAAGTCAGTCTGTCAAAATTGTTATGGGGACGTCCGGATCGATCAGGTTCAAATTGTTAGGGGATCTCAGGGCTTGGACTGGTGCGGGCCAAGCCCTGGAGTTTCCTAACCGAAAGGTTGGACAACTTGCCGCAGTCATGGCCTCCACCCCTGGAAAAATCTGGGACAGAAAAGAACTGGCAGCAATTGTTTGGCCCGAGAGCCTTGGTGATTCGGCCCTAGCCAGTTTGCGGCAGGGTCTGTCTCTTTTACGAAAGTCCATCGAATCGTCGGGTGAAGACCCAGACAAATTGATCGAAAGCTCCAAGACGACACTTGGATTCTTGAAGAGTGCTGTGACTTCCGACCTCGCAGAATTCGAGGTGACGCTTGATCTCAGTGCGTATTCCGGGCTTTTCGTGCCGGCTTGGGAATCCGAGTGGTCAGATGCGTACAGGGTCCAGTTAGATGGAAAGTATGTTTCCACTCTCGTCGCTAAGTGCAAGGAACTGACTCAAGTAGGCAAATCTGATGTTGCCTATCAATTGGCGTCGCGTGCTGTAAGCCAGGATCCTCTGAACGAGGACAAAGTGCGCCTTTTTATGGGGCATTGCATGGGTCAGGGCGACCCTGGTGCCGCCGTGCGAGCGTTTCGGTCTCTTGAGCGCGGGCTTCAGACGCGACTTAACCTACTTCCGTCTGTAGCTACAATTGAGTTGGCCAGGCAGGCCAAGCGAATGAACAGACGGCGACCTGCCTTACCCGCCAGTAATGCGCGAACCAGCTTGCCAAAGTTCCTGGGGCGAGAGCGCATGTTGGAACACCTGGAATCCTCCATGTCAGGCGGAGCCATTCGGTTTACCACATTGGTTGGGACGGGCGGTGTCGGTAAGACGAGGCTAGCTACCGAAGTGTCTGCGAGGGTGGCCCTAGCAGGCAAGATGCCGGTCTGGTTCGTCGACCTTTCTGCAACTTACGACTCGGAAGAGATAGTTCCAGCGGTTATGGAGCAGGTTGGTTTTGATGGGTCAGTCACTCGTGATTTGGCCGGGTTGGCATTTGTGACGGGGGATTCTCCGGCACTCTTGGTGTTGGACAATTTGGAGCAAATCGGTCCTGGCGCCGGTCAAATCATTGAATCGGTCTTGGGCGCCTGCCCTGGGGTCATTGTTTTGGCCACGTCACGGGAGGCCACAGGTTCGCAAGCAGAGACTTCGGTAAGAGTAGACCCATTACCGACGCCCGAGGCAGGTGACTTTGGGCCCTCGTTACCCAGTTTCCAATTGTTCGTCGAACAAGCGCGAGTCGTTGGTGTCGACATCCCAGTCCAAGACTATCCATCTGTAGCCAATATCGTTCGACGCCTGGAAGGGCTGCCCTTGGCGATCTGCTTGGCAGCTGCGCAAAGTCAGACAAAAACGGCCGAAGAAATAGTTACGGGTTTGGACGAAGTCCTGACGTTGTTAGAGACCGACGACGACCGGTTCGTAGAGAGACACCAAAAGCTCCGGGCGTGCATCGATTGGAGCCACCGGATGTATCCGGAGACTCACCAGCTCTTGAAACTCTTGGCTGTGTTCAGGGGCGGTTTTAGTTTGTCGGTCGTCAAGTTTGCCACCAATGACCCAGCCCTGAACTCATCGATGCAGTCGCTTGTCCGATCGTCTTTGATCTTCGAGAGCGGCCGCTCTGGTAGCGTCCGATTTGACATGTATGAGACTGTCAGAGAGTTCATCGTAGAGCAGACTTCTGATGAAGAGGCGTCAGAGCTCTCTCGCGTCCACGCTGAAGCCATGCGGAATTGGATGGACAGCGACAAAACTCCTCAGTACGATAATCGCGATCGCTACTTGCGGGACAAAAAGCTTGAATACGAAAATCTGCGGAAAGCATTTGAGTGGAGCTTGACACACGACCCTCCCTTGTCTCTCGATATTGTTTCAGCCCTAGGCTATTATTGGTGGAGTCGAGACCTTTTCCGAGAAGGTAAGTCTTGGATTGAGCGTGCAATTGAGGCTAACCCTCCCGGAAAATCTACCGCCTATGCATCGGCCCACCGAATTTTGGGTTCCATGTACACGGGTTTGACTGAGTACAAAAAGGCATACGAGGTTGCCCATTTGGGCCTCGGCTTTTTCCCCGAGGACACATCCTTGCACCAGATTTCGAAAGCCTACAATACGCTAGGAAACGCGGCCGCCAACTTCGATTCGGAAGTCGCAAAAGAATGCTTTCGCAAGGCAATCGATTTGGCTCAACAAGCCGGAGACGATCTGCTTGGAATTCCGGCAATCGGAAACTATGGATTTGCCCTGCACATAAATGGTGAACTTGACGAGGCCGAAACTTGGCTCGTCAAAGCCATCGAGGTGAGTCGCAAGATCAATAACGCAGACTGGGTCGGACAAAACCTGCACAATTACGGATTGATCGCGATGGCCAGAGGCGACAACGTCGAGGCTGAAAGGAGGTTTGCAGAGTCCAGGTCCTCAGTCGCGGGGACTGACGTCGACCCTGCAAGGCGAGGATGGCTGGTCGACGCAGGATTAGCCGCCCTTCGGCTTGGAAAGGTCGACGAGGCTTTCGATCTCATCGTTAGAGGCACGGACGGAATCTATCAGTCGAAGGGTATCGAAGCTTATGTCGATTCTATCGAGGCCATGGCAGAGTGGTGCGAGTCGACTGGAGACAATTTTGAAGCAGCCGCGCTTCTCTCTGCTTCGACAAGGCTGGGAACACCAGCCCAACGGTCCAAGGCGGACAGAAGTCCGACAGCACTCCAACGATTGGCATTGCTCAAATCCAAGTTGTCGCCAAGTGTGTTTCGGTCAGCGGCCAGAAGGTACGACGGATTTACTGTCGAAGACATTCTCGAAGAAGTGGTGCTCTATGAGCGAGCATCGTTCACGGTCTCTACGGGAAAGGAGTAGCGCGGCCCGTTCATGGGCCCAATGTTGAGGTGCTCTGTCACAAATAAGGTTTAACTACTCGTCTTGGTCACATCAGCGGAGACAGGCTATCGCAACACGTGGCTGTGGAACATTGGCTTTTCCGCTTATTGGTTTTCGACGCACTACAAGTGGTTCATACTCTTGAGCCTAGTCCTTCCCGCCCAAGTGGCCCGAATCGTTCCTGGCGGGGAAAAGAACTCAGCCTGGGGAACTGTGTACGCGATCGGGGCCGTGTGGGGAGCGGTCGGCCCGGCTTTGTTTGGAGCCTGGAGCGACAGGTTTGATTCGAAGTTTGGCCATAGGCAGCCCTTTATCGTAGCCGGCGCCTTAGTCACTGTGCTTGCTATCGCTTTTATGATCGGAGCGAATTCGATCCCTCTATTGGTCATCGGATATCTGCTTTTGCAGCTTGGCGAGGACATCGGTCAAGGACCCTATGCTGCCATGATGCCTGAGATCGTCCCGCCCGAGAACTCCGGGAAAGCGAGTGCGGTCATGAACCTACTCCAGTCAGCTGCCCGGCTAATTTCTGGCCTAGTGTATCTCTTGATCAATAAAGCTGGGGCAGCGCTCATGTGGTCTCCAACGACTGTCATGTCAGTTGTCTATGGCGTTGTTGCGCTTGTACAAGTCCTAGGCGCAGGGACGACGGTTTATACAGTCCGGCATGTCCGCCGAAGGAAGCCCGTGGACAACAGCGATAAGAAAGCGTTCTTGGTCCGGTGGCTTGCCCCTTGGAAAAGCGCCGACTTTCGATGGGTTTGGATCACGCGGTTTATGAGCACGTTCGCGTTTTCTACTGTATCAACCTACTTTCTCTTTTATTTGACCGACATGTTCCCTAAGCTTGTCTTGTTCGGCAATGATCTCAAAGACCCGCACGTCGCAGTCATCGTTATTGTGCTCGCGATGTCCTTGCTTGGTATCGTTGGCGCGTGGTGGTCGGGAATGATAGCCGACCGGGTCGGTCGAAAGAAGCTGATTTTGATGTCCGGGATCGCGATGTCGAGCGTCCTTGTCCCATTTGCCCTTGCCCGCGACTTCACGTTTCTCTTCGTTTTGGTTGTACCGTTTGGAGTCGCGTTCGGAATCTATGTCAGCGCGGATTGGGCGCTTGCCATGGACGTCCTGCCAGATAAGGACGATGCTGGGACACAAATGGGGGTTTGGTCGATGAGTTCCACATCTGTCCAGATTTTCGCTGGATTGGCCGGTCCCCTCATCGACTTTGGAAACCGCATTTCGTTTGGCTGGGGTTATATGGGGATGATTTGGTCCGCAGGTGTGGTCTTCTTAGTGAGCACACTCCTGATCCGCAAGATAAAGGGCAGCTTCTGAGGACACTTTGGTCAGCCTTTAGATGGAGCCTGTTTAACACAAAAGTGTAACCTTCAGCTATGTCCAATCGCATTGAGACTGACTCAATGGGCGAAGTCCAAGTCTCCTCAGACAAATACTGGGGTGCCCAAACGGAAAGGTCGATACACAATTTTCCCATTGGTGTCGGACGCTTTCGGATGCCGACGGCCATAGTCCGGGCTCTTGGCGTGCTCAAAAAAGGGGCCGCCCAAGCCAACGCCGAGCTTGGAGAACTCCACCCGAAAGTCGCGAGCCTCATTGAGGCAGCTGCAGATGAAGTCATTCGCGGGGATCTCGACGACCACTTTCCATTGGTTGTGTTCCAAACCGGCTCTGGAACCCAATCAAACATGAACGCCAACGAAGTCATTTCAAACAGGGCGA
>JAEURO010000103.1 GCA_016788345.1 Chthonomonadaceae bacterium | reverse complement strand
TCGATAGCTCAATGTCTCCAAAACTGAACCAAGCGAAGCCGTCACCGTAATAGCTGACGGGAGGATTGGGTGGCCCGAGGATCCGCTCGCCGCACTGGATCCGCATCTTGTCCCACGCATCTTTTGGAACCCGGGCGGACAGCCAAATTTCATGGGTACCGGGAACTCGTGGGCTCAGTGGGAATTCTGCCGAAAAAACACCGTTCTCAGGTGTGAACCGACTTTTTACGGTGAGCACCGTTTCAGAAGCGCTGCCAGGCGACGATGAGACCTCACCGAAGTTGTGCTTGGTGGCTCGTGAGCAAGATATCCAAAGGTATGGTGCGGCTTTGGGCACGAGACGATTCAGTTGCGCTCGTAGAGTGGCGTAGCTCGAACCAGGAGAGTTTTCGAAGCTTCGCACAGTCTCTCCAAATGCGTACTGCTCCCCACCATTTGCGTTGGCCAGGTTTTCAAACGCAGTCAAAAGGATTGTCATAGAATTGGCTGCCTCCTCAAATGCGTCGCTCGGAACCGGAGCTTCACCTGCACCTTTGATCAACATCGGCGTAGTGCTCAGGACGAAAATAATGTCCTTCTTCTTGATTTTGAAGGTCACCGGCGATCCATCCAAGGCAAGCACCTGGATGGACTTGGGGTCAATAACCCGGAACTGGACTTCGCGTGGCAAAGACGTGGACCAGACAACAAAAGTGTCTGAACTCCGAGGGTCTTGATACCCCTCTAACCCCGGGCCAAAGTCAAACCTCCTGCCGGCATCAGAGGTTGGCAACCACCAGACTCCGCCGGCTAGGTGCGTGGGGCTCGCCGGCCCACTTGCTGAAAGAGGGTAATAGAGTGGCTTGATAGTCCATTGGGATGAAGAATCGTCTGACGCCCGGGACTCAGCCAGCTTGGAGGCTTCGGCAGCACGTTTGGGATCTGCCACAAAGAATCCACGAACGCCGATGCTCTCTAACTCTGATACAGTGTCCTCCAGGGACATGCCATCCTGAGGCCACAATCCTCTTGCACATATCCATGCAGGCTTGTCACACTGCAAGCCGGTCGACACTGCGACTGAAACGTTCCGAATCATCGAGTTGAGAGTTCCACCCACCGTCGATGCACAAACTCCATCCAACCCACATTGGCCGCTTTTGACTGGATTGTCCCAGTCATCCACGTTTGCAAACACTGGTGCGCCTGTCAGAGTCTTGATTGTAGACACCATATCACGAGTCCTGGAGATCGCGGTTGACCGTAAAAACGTCCTGATGTCACGCCATGCCATTGACGATTTCCGGTCAGCCAGATAAAGGCGCGAACTTCGTGTGTCCCATACATTTTGAACCCCTCGAATGTCGCTCCAAAGCGGCGCCAAAGATGCGATGTCGACAAAAGACTTAAAGTCGTTCGTAGCGAGTCCCCAAGATTTACAGGCAGTGGCGATGCTTGTGTACTTGACTTCGAGCCAGGCTGCGAACTCTGTCCGATATGTCGATGAAACGGGCACGAATTGCGACGACTCTCCAGGGAACTGTCCAAGCGAGCCTAAGGGGTCAGTCAAACCACGGTAGTTTGGCCCAGGCGGATTGGACTTAAAAGCTAGCAGAAGTTTATCGCGATAGTCATCAAACCCCTCAAAAAAGTCTGGCGCTTCATGGCTCTTTGCGATCGGATAGAGAAGGAGCGTGTGGGCCATTTCGACCAAGGGATCGACAACCTGGTTAAACCTGCTTTCAACAACGGGAAATCGTGCCGACCAGCGAACACTGCCGTCTCGTACCGAAGCTAGGACAGCCAAGGTCTCTGACGACTCAGGAAACAGGAGGTCTACACGGGTCTTTCTCGTGATGTCAGGCACACGGTATCCCGCTGGATCCACGATGACAGCGTCTTGGACCGGCCCCAAAGAGTTTATGGTCAAGACATAGCGTACACCCTTTGCTTCACAAGCCGCGAACGCGTCTTTCCAGCCTGAACCGTCTGCAGGCAGGTTCAAAAGAAGGTCCCGGACGCCACTTTCGGCAAGTTTGTTTATTGAGTCCGGAGATCCATCGCATTCCATTCCGACCGGGAGATAGGGCTTTCCGTTCCAAATCAGTGTGCGGTTCTCGTTGACCGTCCATGTGATCTTCGGAACCAGGTTGTTTGAAATCGCCAAGGTCGCCAGCAGGCACGTCAGCATAGGGTCAATCCTACCTGAAAGGGTATCTTTTGACAGTGATCTCCACCCCCACGAGCCTCGAACAGACTTGCGTGAACGTGATCCGCGGACTGGCCATGGATGCGGTTCAAAAGGCCAAAAGCGGTCATCCCGGAATGCCCATGGGGGCGGCTGCCATGGCGTTTGCCCTCTGGACAAGGCATCTCAGGCATGCTCCGAATCAGCCATCTTGGATTGACCGGGATCGGTTCGTCTTGTCTGCGGGTCATGGATCTATGCTCCTATACTCCCTGCTCTATTTGACAGGCTATGGAATGACGCTGGAAGATCTTGAAGAGTTCAGACAGTGGGACAGTAAGACGCCCGGCCACCCAGAAAACGGTCTGACTCCTGGTGTCGAGATGGCTACTGGGCCGCTTGGGCAAGGGCTTTCGACAGCTGTCGGAATGGCTCTTGCTGAAGCCTGGCTCAGCGCAAAGTACAACCGGCCGGGGCATTCCGTAGTCGACCATAGGACGTTCGTGATCGCCAGCGACGGTGACCTAATGGAAGGCGTGACTCAGGAGGCGTCTTCTCTTGCAGGACATTGGGGACTCGGCAAGCTCATCGTGCTCTATGACGACAACCAAATCACCATTGACGGGTCAACGTCACTGGCGTTTTCAGAGGACGTGGAGGCGAGGTACCGTGCTCTCGGTTGGGGAGTCTGGAGGTGCGACGGCATGTCTATTGAGGCTGTCGATAAATGTCTTCAACTCGCACTCGATGACGTGGACAAACCCTCGCTCATCATGTGCCGGACGACGATCGGTTTTGGTTCGCCGAACAAGGCGGGGAAGTCGTCGTCGCACGGGTCTCCGCTCGGTGCTGAGGAGGTTCTAATCGCAAAAGCCGCACTGGGCATGCCGGATACTGAGTTTTGGGTCGATTCCGAAGCGCTGAAAGAGTATCGCAAGGCTGTGGACTTAGGAAAGGAACTCACAGATGGCTGGGAGGCCAGAGTCTTAGCGTATGAGCAAGAGTTTCCTGAATTGGCAAAAGAGTTCAAGCAGGCCGTGACCGGCGAGTTAGGCACCCAATGGCACCAAGGCCTTCAATCGTTCCAAGAAGCAGGAGCGACGAGGGATCAGAGCCATGCGATTATCGGCAATCTAGCTAATACAATTCCAAACTTACTTTCTGGCTGTGCTGACCTTGCCGAGAGTGTCAAGACCCTGATCCCAGGCGAACAGGCTTTCAGCCGTTCAGCCCCAACTGGCCGCAACATCGCTTACGGGATTCGAGAGCACGCAATGGCGGCCATTGTAAACGGCATGACCCTACATGGCGGCCTCAAGCCTTTTGGTGGGACATTTCTGGTTTTCAGCGACTATTGCAAGCCATCCCTCCGGCTCGCGGCGCTCATGCATTGCCCCTCGATTTTTCTGTTTTCGCATGACTCTATTGGTCTTGGCGAAGACGGACCGACCCATCAACCTGTCGAGCACCTCTTTTCACTTCGCGCTGTGCCGAACTTTAACGTAATGCGGCCAGCCGATGGCAACGAGTTGGCCAGTTGCTGGAAAATTGCCCTTGAATCCAAAACATCCCCATCGGCGATAGTGCTGTCCAGGCAAAAACTGCCCATATTGACCCCTTCGTTGCCGACCAAGCACCCGGCAGAGAAGGGAGCCTATGTGCTGCGGGAAGCTAGCGGCAACCAACCGAAGGTCGTTCTCATAGCGACAGGCTCTGAAGTCAGCTTGGCCGTCGCAGCCTCTGAGAAGCTGGAGGCTGAAGGCACACCGACCAGGGTGGTTTCAATGCCAAGTTGCTTCCTTTTTGACCGTCAACCCGACTCCTACCGAAGGTCAGTTCTTCCGGCTGAGATTCTCTCTGTCTCGATAGAAGCAGGATCGACTTGCGGATGGCACAAGTACGCAGACGTTTGCATTGGCTTGGACCGCTTTGGAGCCTCTGCGCCTGCAGAGACTTTGTTCGACAAATTTGGTTTTACCGTCGACAACGTAGTCGACGTAGTGTGTCGAGCATTGTCCTCAAACTAACGAGGTGCCTCAATTCGTGCCAAACTGCCATCGATGACGCTCGCGCAAGTGGCCAAATCGCCGCTGTCTGGACTGATTCTAGTAATCGCGGTACTAAGCGCTTTCTTGGCTCTTGCTGGTGGAACGGTGGTTGATCCGGTGACCGGGACGACGGTCAACAAGTTCTTGAACCCTGGCGCCTTGCTCCAGCTTCTGACCGACACCAGCTTTTTCACCGTGCTGGCGATTGGAGTTGGGGTTGTCATGCTGACAGGCGGCATTGACCTTTCTATTGGCTCGACTTATGCTTTGTCAGGGGTATTGACAGCAATGGTTCTACGGAACGCACAGCTGGGTGCAACTTCGATCCCATTGGCTTTGGCCCTGTGCCTATTGATTGGGTTGGCCTGTGGCTCGCTCAATGGGGTTATGGTCGCCCATCTTGGAGTCCATCCCTTCGTAATCACGCTTGGCACAATGTGGATTTTCCGAGGCGTCGCGTTCGTAGCGAGCAAAGCCGAAAGCCTTCTTTTCCCAATGCAAGTGACTGAGGCTGTCAAGTCGAGCCTCGGCCTCCGTCGTGACCTTCACCCGATCCCCGTCTTGGTCACCATCATTTTGCTCATCGGAGCAGCTGTGTTTTTGGCCAAGACGTCCCCTGGCCGGAAAATTTATTCCGTAGGCGGGAACGTGGAGGCCGCAAACTTGGCTGGCATTAGAGTCAAAAGAACCTGGCTCTTGGTATACACCCTTTGCGGACTCTGTGCTGGCCTTGCTGCCTTCCTTGGTGCCTCTTACTATGGATCCGCGAGTTGCTCAGATGGTACAGGATACGAGCTCTACGCGATCGCATCGGCCGTCGTCGGGGGCATCAGTTTGAATGGAGGGCGTGGAGTCATCGCTGGAGCCGGGCTAGGAGCCCTTCTCATTATGCTTTTCCGTCAAGGAGTCGTCACGCTCAGCCTCGACACAAAGTACGAGTGGATTATCATTGGTGTCGCAATCATCATTGCGGTCCTCTTGGACAAGCTTTCAAGAAAGAGACAAATCTGACCGTGGCTATCAGCAGATTTGTGATTTCACGTAAAATGGAAGAATGAAGCATGGCTTCTTGTCCGCATCACTGATCCTCCTTTTGGGACTGTTCGGCTGTGTTCCACAGAGCAACACCGTGGCTCGGCCCGCCGACCAAGTTGGGAGGAACTCCACTCAGGCTCCTTCCGAATCTGAAGGAGAGAAGCCCAGCGAAGGTAATGAAGGGACAACCGGAGCCAGTCCGACACCGAGCGATCCAGGCTCTTCCTCTCCATCAGTAGACCCACCATCTGGCGACACTCCAGTTGGAAACACGGATCCACCTGTCGTAAGCGACCCAGGACCCCCGGTGGCTGGGGCCCCAGTGTCACTCCGGCTCAACTTGACTAAAGGGCTCGAAGTCAAATACAAGTCGACAGAAACCCTGTCCATGCAGATGCCGGGTGCCCCAGACCAAGGCAAACCCATGGAAAAGACAGTTGACTTGGTAGCAAAAGTGACCGATGTCACCAACGGTAGCGCGAAGATTGAATTCACCTCCAATTTCAAGGGTTCAATGGATCCTAGCAAGAAAGACGGGTCAGCAAAGGTTTCGGTCATGTTCAATCCTCTTGGCAAGCCTTCGAACTTGAAGTATTTGACCGGAACAAGAAGAGACGCGCAGTCTGCCGGGATCGATGCCGACACAGGCTTTTTGAATGTCAGCTATCCTGAAAATCCAGTCAAGCCGGGTGACAAATGGTCGCACACGTTTGACGCCAAAGACAATATCCAGGCAATGATGCCAATGCCAGGCGCGACGATCGCCAATTCAGTCATGACGACCAACTTCACACTGAAGTCTGTAGACCTTGCCAACGGGACAGCCGTGTTGGCCGTCACAAGCACTGGTGCGCCTCAGATTTCAATGAAGATGCCAGACATGTCCAAGATGCCTGACTCTGTGAAGAACGACCCCAAGGTCAAGAATATGCCCAAATCAATGACGATCTCAATCAAAGTCAATGGGACCGGAACAATTATTGTCGACGTGAAAACTGGGCTGCCACAGCAAATCGACTTTGACATGACCCAAGTCATCAGCAACCCTATGGGAGGCGGAAACATGACCCAAAAGATGAAAGCGACCACCAAGAAAGTGTCTTAAGCCGTCTCACAAGGCCAAAACAGGTATTTCTGTACGCAACGATTCCGGCACTTTGACTGTCTACAGGACTAGGACGTAGGCTCCAATAATCACAAAGTGTTATTGGCACTTAGCCTCATTGGGTACGTCGCCTCGGCAGCGACTTTCTATCTCCTGGCAGCCAGAGAAGCTGTAGAGGTCGAAGATACAACAGGAACGTTGCCGCAAAAACTGACTTTGACTGTCGTAGAAGGCGGTGCAGGGACAGCAGACGACTTGCACCGGGCAGCCTGACGTACACGTAGACCGAATTGGTCCGAGGGATCAGATTCGGCCGAGACGAGAGCAGACCTCATGCGGGGTCTGTTTCTTTTTTTCGGGTCGAATACAATGTGGACTCGTGAAAATCCTTCAAGTAGGGTCGTCGATGCCTGAGGACTGGGGTGGCATCGAGAGATATGTCACCTATCTCACGGTAGGACTTCGAGCACGGGGGCACGAAGTGCGTGTGACGGCCCCAACCGGCTCCCCTTTGTCCAAAAACTTAGGCGAAGGCACCGTTCCCCTTCGTGTGAGGGCCAAGTATGACTTTTGGGCTACAGCGCAGTACCTAAAACTATTCAAATCGACTTTGTTCGAAGTTGTGAACACACACTTTTCGCCTGATTACTTGGTTCCGGCCTGGGCAGCCAAAATCGCCAGAGGTCCAAAGATGGTCATGACGAGACACCTCGTACTTCCTTTCAAGCCGTCTAGGGCGAGGTCATATTCAAAGCTGTATGACCTCTTCATTGGAGTGTCGCAAGCTTCGGGAGCGGCTCTGACTCAATCGGGCCTAACCAATGTCCACGTGGCCCATGCTGGTGTTCCGCCCCTAATTTCGAAAGGCAGTTGGACGAGTCAGACTTCAGGCAACGAGGCCCTCAACGTCGGTATTTTTGGCCGGTTGGTCAAGGAAAAGGGCCATCAAGTACTCATTGAGGCTCAAAAGGGCCTGGATCGTGTCCACCTCCACATTTTTGGGCAGGGCCCCGAGCGTCCCAACCTGGAGACTCACACCCAACGCCTTGGATTGGAACGACACTGCTCTTTTCATGGCCAGATCGATGAAGTGGCAGATGCCATGTCTGCCATGGACGTTGTCGCGATCCCAAGTCTTTGGGCAGAAGCGTTTTCAATTGCAGTGCTCGAAGCCATGTCGCTCGGCAAGCCGATTGTGGCTAGTCGGATTGGCGGCATCCCAGAGGCCCTGGTCGATGAAGAGTCTGCTCTTCTACTTCCACCCGGCGACGCGAAAGCCCTTGCCTTGGGAATTGAAAGGCTCCAATCTGACCCTGGGGCTCGCAAACGCTTAGGTACGGCAGCCAATCGCACCTACCGAGATCGATTCACCGTTCCTCAGTTTGCGGCCAAGATCGAGCGTGTCTACTCGGCCCTCTTATGATCGGATCCTGCCCTGAAGAGACGACCTGATTGCCATGGCCTGGTCCAATACAACGTCTATCCTATCCAATGGCCATTGGGTCGATGAGTCGCTCATTGCGTTCGCCGGGTCAGGGTGGACCTCCATAAATAGGGCATCGACCCCAACGGCCATTGCAGCACGGACCATGGCTGGTATCGAGTCACGGTTGCCTCCCGTCGACTCGCCCGCCGCCCCGGGCCTTTGGGCAGAGTGGGTCGCGTCGAAGCAAACTGGCACACCGAACGAGCGCATGACTTCTAAGCCAGGCATGTCAACGACAAGATTATTGTAACCAAAGGTGGTACCTCGTTCCGTCAGCATGATTCCACTTGCTCCAAAGTCCCGCAACTTTGCAACAATGTTCTTGGTGTCCGACGGAGCAAGGAACTGGCCCTTTTTCACATTTACAGCTTGTCCTGTTTCGGCTGCGGCACTGAGGATGTCAGACTGACGGCACAGAAAAGCTGGGATCTGGAGAATATCAACGACCGATGCAACTAACTTGGCTTGATCGGGAAGGTGGATATCCGTCGTTACAGGTGTTCCGAACTCCGACTTGATGGTCTCAAGCGTCTTCAATCCAGCGTCTATCCCAAATCCTCGCGGAGTTAATCCTGAGCTTCGGTTAGCCTTGTCAAATGAGGCTTTGAATATCAGGGGAAGCCCGCGCTTAGAACATGTCGAGACTAGTTTTTCTGCCACAGTCCGGCAGAGATCAAGCGATTCTGCCAAGCAGGGGCCAGCAATAAGGACAAGTTGCCCAGAGCCAAACTCGACATGGCCGCACGAAAATGTTTGCATCGATGCGCTTACTGTACGAGGATTGGTTAGAAACCGGTTGAGACGTCTGGGACGTCAGGCTGCGACGGGGTGGGCCATAGCGAGGACTGCCAACCACTGTTTTTGAAACCCTGGACAGGACGTGTCAAGCTCCACTCCACCCATGAATCCATCGTCACAATTTCTCGAATGGATGACTTTTCCGGGAAGTTCAACTTCACCGTGCGCCAGTGGGAAGCAGAATGTAAGGGTTTCACCTGGCCTCGGTTCAAAGTCAGACCTAAACCCAAACCCGTTGCACCCAGCGTCTTTGACGTCGACATGGCCCTGCTCGCAAGTCGCCACCATGCCGTTGATTAGAAACCGGTTTTCCCGGCCACTTGAAACATGGATCATCTCTCCTGTTGCCCGTAGGGCTATGACCGTGCCATTGATTTTCCTGATCGTTCCTTGTATGACCGATTCGTAGTCCGCGTTTTGCAACCATGCCACTACGGGTGTGGATCCAAAAACTTCTTCGTCGTCGACTTCGACGACGTATCCAGTGTTTGTGTGGGACAAGCACGTGCCACTTAGTGACTCGCCGCTCTGTGGCCTGATGACTTCGACCTTTCCGCCTACGAACTTTGCGTCCATCAGTTCGATTATTGGCCCCTTCTCGTTCCACACTTAGTTCATGGGCTTACAAGCGGGACGAAGAAAGAGCCCAGGTCTCATGAGGCCCGGGCTCTGGAATTTGGCAAGAACCTGAACTACTTGAGTTCGACTTTTCCGCCAGCTTCCTCGAGTTTCTTCTTGAGGTCGTCTGCTTCGGCTTTGCCTTTCGTCCTACACGCCTTCCAGCTACGGCCGCATCCCATGGGGGGAGCGCTTCGTCCTCTGGCGACACGACTGCGACTATTCCTTGAACCGGGCACTCGCA
>JAEURO010000102.1 GCA_016788345.1 Chthonomonadaceae bacterium | reverse complement strand
TGATCGTTTCGGGATTCTTGACTTCACCGTGCGACCAACCTTTCACGTCCTCCGGGCTAGCGACTCCAATACGGATCTTGTCAAATAGATTGCTGTCTGCCATGCTGTTATGTCGAAGAGCCAGACTCAAACCCAAAAAAACCCTACCGATAGCCAGGGCCGGGTGGGTTTTACGAGGGGGATGGGCTCAACCTAGAAATGATACCTTCACATATTGAACCCACTGCTATTGCTAGCGAAGGTCCCAAGCAGTCCCGGGACCTATGGCGAAGCTTGATCGTTCGGGTCGATCGAATGAGCGGTCTTATCGTCGTTCAGCGCCTGCCTCACATTCTCGACAACCTCTCGAAACAATGCGCGTGCCTTCCGTTTTCCCGACTGGGCAAGAGAGTAAAAGATGGCGAAACCGCCAGACACTAGGAGAAGCGGGGCCATAACTGCCGGCAAAACCAAACCTTGTGACGCAAAAATCCCTACAAGCGGAAGGCACAAGATCAAGGGTGCATGAAGGCCAGCAAAGTAGGCCACGAACGGAGTCTGACGATAAGAGACCCTGGTCCTCCCTCGGCGAGACGACACCCGCAGGGTTCCAAAGACGGATCCTCTCGAAATTCGGGCGACGACAGTCGTTCCAAGAGCTTGGACTTGCTGCACGTTCCCAAGGTCTCGGGCACTATCGATCACCTCACCAAGGTGTCTTTCATCCAGCTCTCCTTGGAGGACGATTTCATTCTCCTCGACTAAGTTGAAAAGAGATAGCTTCGAAACAGGTGCCTGACCAGACTCGGCGGCCTTGAGCAAAAAACTTTCGCTGATCCCGGCTTCTCCGGCGATTCTAGTCAACTCGTCCCAAGTCACGCCTGCCGAGTACGTGAGGTCACCAGACTCCTCCTGCAACTGTGCGGCCCTTTGCAGGATTTCTCCCGCTTCTCGCTCGGAAAACACGTTGTCGGGCATGGATCGCATAGTCATACCCGGAACAGTGCTCAAAGGATTCGAATCCAGGTTTGTGTGGCCAGAAGGTCATCGACTCTGAGTAAACTCGGGATTATCGAACAGACATGAGCGTGACCGCCGATCAATTTGTAGACCAGTGCTTGAGCGAATGCCGTGATTTGCTTGACAGAGGAATTCAGTCTGGAAACCAAGAGACAGAGGACCGACTCAACCATCGTCCCATTGGAGGTGAGTGGAGCCCAGCGCAAGTCTATGTCCATATGACATTAGCCAACACGCCGTATGAGTCAATCGTGAAGACTGGAGTCAAGACCTTGCCTGCGGCGCCAGGAAGCACTGAACTCAAACACACGTGGTTTGGCCAAAAACTGATCACTCTTGCTGGACCAGGTTCTGGCGCGCCTGCACCAAAAGCCTTTGTGCCGCCAGATGGAGCCCTCTCGTTATCGGTGGTTGATGACTGGGCGAACCAGTTTCAGCGGATTATCGACTTGTTTGAGTCGTGCAAAGGAAAAGACTTGAACCTCAAGTTTACAAAAAACCCATTGATCAAGCTGTTCTCGATGAACATGGCTGATTGCATAGGGCTTGTGACCAAACACACCCAAAACCACGTTGAGCAGATCGAGACTCGGATTGCAAGCAGTTGCTGACCAGGTTCAGATCACGCTGACAAGCCGTTCTATCTGAACGTTTGCCGACCGAAGACGGCTACAAAGCGTTTTGCCTAGATTTCGATAGATGACCATGCCGATCCTTGGGTTTTCCTCCATCAAGGCAAGAAGGTCTTGACCTCTGAAATGGAGCAAGGTTGACTGTCCATGGCTCATCACCGTAGCTGTCCGTTCGCCAGACTCAAAGAAGGCAAACTCACCAATGATTGACCCCGTTTTGAGCCTCGTGATCAGGTCGCCAGCTTCGGTGACGACTTCGGCCGTGCCTTCGACCAGGACATAAATGTCGTACGAAACATCCTTGGCTTTGACGATCTCTTTCAACGGTTCGCACGTGACAAAGTCGGCTGCCTTTGAGACAAGCCGCACCTCATCATCGGTAAGTCCTGCCGTCAAGTAACTGGATCGGATCGCGTCGAAAAGGTCCATGGAACAACCCACAGGATACCGCCGAAGGGGCCAACTTCCCTGCCTACTTCTTAAACAAACTCTTAAGAATGAAGAACAGGTTTGCGGGCCGCTCTGCAAGCCGCCTCGAAAAGTAAGGGTACCACTGGCTCCCGTAAGGCACGTAGACACGCACCGCATAGCCAGCCTCATGGAGCCCGTTTTGCAGGTCACGGGCAATTCCGTAGAGCATTTGCCATTCAAATTTGTCTTTCCCCACGCTTTCTTGCTCACAGTAACTCTTGAGCTTGTCAACGATCGCGCGGTCATGCGTTGCGATTGCGGGATAGTTGCCGTTCCGAAGTAGCGTCTGACCACATTTGACGTACTGATCGTCAACGTCAGCTTTGTCTTTGAAGGCGACGGACTCCGGCTCTAAGTAAGCACCTTTGACAAGACGGATCCGCATGCCTTGTTCAACCAAAGTCTGTACATCGCCGGGTGTCCGCCTAAGATAGGACTGCAGGACTGTGCCCGTGTTTTTGTGGTCGTTGAAGACCCGCCTGACAACTTGGATCGTCTTTTCCGTGTAGTCGCTGCCCTCCATATCCACCCGGACAAAGACATCGTACTTTTCAGCGGCTCGCACAACCTTTCTGTAATTGGCTTCGGCTACATCCGTGCCAAAGTCAAGCCCAAGCGCTGTCAATTTGATGCTGATGTTGACCTGGTTCTTGAACTCGCTTGTTCCGATGCGTTCGACAATCTCGATATAGGCCGTCGTCGAAGCCTCCGCTTCTTCAAGATTGGAGACATTCTCTCCTAAAAGATCTAGCGTTGACATGAGCCCTATATGGGCCAACGCCTTCGCTGCCGCCATCGCCTCATCTAGAGTCTCGCCGGCGACAAACCTACGGACCAAGGGCCGAAACAAAAATGACCGCGTCACGAGGGAGCGGACCGGACTCGCAGAGGCAGTCTTCAATATGATGGCGCGGAACAACGGGCCGATTTTACACTTCTCATTTTTTGCTAGGTTGCCCGTACGGACCTGACTGGGCCAAGGAAACTACTTCTTTGGTCAAGGCATAGATACCTTTATGTCTTCACAGAAGAAACTAAATCGCATCGACCGACCGCAAGGCAAGCATATGGTTGGTGACGGTTTTCCTGTCCAAACGCTCCTCAGCTACAGCCGGCATGGATCGGACGTCAGTCCTTTTTTGCTTCTCGACTACGCAGGACCAGCAGAATTTGAACCCAGCGATCGGCCAAGGGGTGTCGAAGAGCATCCACATCGAGGTTTCGAGACCGTCACAATCGTCTACGCAGGAGGTCTTGCTCACCGGGACTCCGGCGGAAACTTCGGAGAAATCGGCCCAGGGGACATCCAGTGGATGACCGCCGCATCGGGCGTCGTCCATGAAGAAATGCACTCGCCTTCATTTACGCGGTCCGGCGGCCTGTTTGAAGTCGTTCAGTTATGGGTGAACCTTCCTTCTTCAGAAAAGATGTCCTCACCGCGGTACCAGGAGATTGTTTCGGCAACCGTACCAGTCGTAGACTTGGCTAACGGAAAAGCACGGGTCATTGCTGGGACTGCATGGGGGGTCACAGGTCCAGCCCGAACCGTGACACCACTCAATGTCATAGACATTCGCTTCTCGGACCCCGGTCGGTTCAATGTCCAGATTCTCGAAGGTCACACTGCGACGATCGTCGTTCTAGACTCCGTCCTTTCTTTTGATGGCGAAATCGTCGACACACCTCAGGTTTGCATCTTTTCAGTCGAGGGTGAAGCCATCGCCTTCGACGTCGTCCAACCCGGAAAAATCTTGGTCTTGAGCGGCGAGCCAATTGAAGAGCCGATTGCCGGTTATGGGCCTTTTGTCATGAATACGCAGAGCGAAATCCGACAGGCAGTCGCCGACTACCAAGCTGGAAGGATGGGAAGGCTTCCTACTCTGGTGTGAAAGGCCCGCTTAGCTTTTTGAGCAAGGACTCGTACTTGAAGACAAGATTATCATAGTCAAAGTTATCGAGGGCGTACTGCCTCGCTTGCTCTCGGTGCCGGTCAGAATGCGCAATCGCCGCCTTGCAAGCCTCGGCAAGGTTCTCCTCACCATCGACGACTGTGACCATCGGTTGCGACAAATCTAGGTTCTGAGACGCCTGTGTCGAAACAACGACGCTCAGTCCTGCGGCGAGCGCTTCCACTACGACAAGGGCTTGGCCTTCCGCCTCGCTATAGAGGACGAGCGCGCTGTAATCTGTCAGCTTGTCATGCAGGGTCTGCCGGGTCCACTCGCCCAAATGCAGGTGTGCTTGCTCAGAATCGAGCGCATCATCACCCAATGGGCCAACAAAGTCGCAGCCAATGCCTGCGTCCGTCAATAGCCTAGCGACTATTCTCTGCCTCTTTCGAGCTTGTAGCTTGCCGACACATATGGCCCGACCATTCCCCTTTTTCGCGAACTTGAATTGCGAAACTTCTGTTCCGTTTGGCAGAACCTCCACCATGGCCCCCGGAACGCGTTCCCGGATCAAATTTGCAGTCTCCTCGTTAAGGCAGATGTGCCGATTGCACAGAGCAAGGTGTTTGAGGCCCCATTCGGCTTCCCCGTCCAAGTTCTTTGCGTTAAAGAAGTAATGAGATGTGACGATAACCGGCAATCGAAGCCTCTGAGCGACAGGCGCCAGCCAACTCAAGGCACGCTCATTGTGAACATGACATACGTCGATTCGGCGTTTCATCCAGAGCCGGGCGACAATCCAGGTTGCCCATCGCCACTTTACGTTGACAATGATAGGCTCGTGGCCTCTTGCCTGAAGTCGAAGCGCGTACTGATAAATGATGTTCTCGACTGCCCCCCATCCATCGCTTGGAATCTTGCGCCTGCCATGCGCGACGATAGCTACCCGGATTTTTTCAGCCATGTTTTGCCAACTCCCACTCTGTCGTCGTCAAACTTCTCAATATGTCCTCTAGCTCGGCATAGCTATCTACAGCCGACAACCTTCCGCGAACTTGGGCCGCCCCTGGAAAACCCTTGACGTAGAGTGGCAGTTGACCACGCAGCGACCTGAGTGCAGCTTGTTCGGAAGTCGTTTTGATCCTGGTCCCTCGTTCACTGGCTGCCTCCCATTTGTACTCTGGTCCAAGAATCTGGGGCTCGCGTTCAAACTCTTCGATCGTCATCCGAGCATGCTCAAGCGCGGTCTCAATCCGGTCTTCAAGCGTTGGGTCGGGTGGCATCGTCTCGCCAGTCAATCCGCACTTGATCTTTGATAGCCTCCAAGGGTCGCTGATTGCGGCCCTGCCGACCATGACCCCGTCACAGCCCGTCGACTCAAGCATACGCACTGCGTCCTCAGCCGACTTGACGTCACCATTCCCAACGAACGGAACATTGACCGAGTCGCGAAGCTCCCGAATAAGGTCCCAATTGGCCTCACCTTCAAACCCTTGCTTCGCGAATCGGGCGTGTAATGTGATCATTTTTGCACCGGCTGATTCGAACCTCTTAGCCAACTCCGGAGCGGCAAAGACCGAGTAGTCCCAGCCTGCTCGAACCTTGACCGTAACGGGAATAGAAACGGCGGAAACGACAGCTTTCACAATGGATTCCGCGGCGACGGGGTCTTTCAGAAGGGCTGCACCAGAACCTGTGCGGCACACTTTCGGCACCCAGCACCCCATGTTAATGTCCACGATATCGGCTCCGGCCCCTTCACAAAGCCGTGCGGTTTCCGCCATCACGTCTGGGTCGCTCCCAAAGATCTGAATGGCAAGGGGCTTTTCTTCTGGGTGAATTTTCAGCTTTCGAAAAGTCTTGAGTGCACCAAAATGGATTGCCATCGCGCTGACAAATTCTGTGAACACCAAGCCCGGCCCGGCAATTCGCTTCGCGATCAGTCGCATCGGGAGAGACGTCACATCCTCCATTGGAGCGAGAATAAGTGGAGGGTCGACACGCACTGGCCCGACTGAGAACCCTGGCCTTTTGGTCATCTCTGGTCCAGTACCGCCTTGGAATAAGCCAATTTGAAGCCACGTCTTTCCATGTTGTGATGGCTTTGGCTACCAGGGGCGCAATCGACTATGGCCAAGCCACACCCCATGCTCTTTGCCTGTTTCAGACGCATGGTTATCAAAGCTGATTGCAATCCCTGCCCCCTGAATCTAGCTTTGGTGGCCGAGCCAGCCAACATGGCAACATCGCCTGCGACAACTAGCCCACCACTTGCCGCAGGCTCGCTGTCGACAAAAGCCATCCAAGCCTGTTGGTGTGTCATCGCGGCCATAACCTTGGTCAGGACATCTGTGTCACTTGGCACGACTTCCATGAACCCTTCAGAGAGGGTCTTGGACCACACTTCCCTCTCAGCGCTTTCTATCAGACGGATCTCGACACCCGGCCCAATCGTGCTGCCAGTTGGTTCCCGCCATTGATCCAAGTCGAGATAGAGCGTGTGTTCGTGTCCGACGACACGCCAGCCCATGTTCTGGAGCAACGACCAACTGTCGGGATTAGAGAACGGCCCCAATTGCATTTCCCACTTGTTTGTCCTACCCTCATAAAAGCTTTGGAGGTCTTGGTAGGTCTCAGCGCTTAAGGGCGAATCAGTGAGCAGACCCATCACTTGGGTCAGTGGTGAGCCTGGGCCGCAATACAGGCCGACACATGGGCCTGACTTTAGAGTGCTCGGAGCAAAGCCTGGTTGCGCCACCTCGATTGCCCGGCCTATAGCGACGGCCGAGTTTACACTCAATTCTGAGATTCTATTAGCCAGATCCGGGTTGGACCACATCCCAACCATTTTGGCCGATGCTAGAATCTAGCCCATGTCAAAGTCCACTCTCACCGTTGGTCTCATCGGCTACCAGTTTATGGGAAAGGCCCATAGCAACGCGTACCGCCAAGTCAACCGTTACTTTGACGTGCCCTATCAGATCCGCATGAAGACCATCTGCGGTCAATCCCAGGAGGGTGTGAGCCGGGCTTGTGACACGTTTGGATGGGAGCAGTACGAGACAGACTGGCGTAGAGTGGTAGACGATCCCGAGATTGATATCATAGATGTCAGCACACCTGGGGACTCACACAAGGAGATCGCTTGTGCCGCTGCCGATGCAGGAAAAATGGTCTGGTGTGAAAAGCCGATTGGCAACACCCTGTCAGAAGCCCAGGCCATACGGGACGCAGTGAAAAAGAGCGGGAGACCTAGCGTGGTTTTCCATACCTACCGATTTGCACCGGCAGTCGCTCTGGCGAAGAAATGGATTGATGAGGGCCGGCTCGGCCGCGTCTATCACTTTCGGGCCGTCTACCTACAAGACTGGATCACTGACCCAGCGTTTCCTCTTGTTTGGCGCCTTCAGAAGTCCAAATGTGGAAGTGGATCCCTAGGCGATATTGGTTCACACATTATTGATCTTGGGCGATACTTGGTGGGAGAGATCACCTCTGTCGTCGGCCAAATGGAGACATTCGTTACCGAGCGGCCCGTGCTCGAGTCAACTTCAGGAGGCCTTGGTTCCGCCACGTCTGGCTCAGCAATGGGGCAGGTCGACGTGGACGATGCCACCGCATTCATAGCTCGGTTTCGCAATGGGGCCCTTGGAACCTTTGAGGCGTCCAGGTTTGCCATGGGTCGGAAAAACCATAACAAGATCGAGATCAATGCCGAGCATGGGAGCCTGGTCTTCAATGTCGAACGGATGAACGAGCTAGAGTATTTCGAAAACGCTGCACCAAGCGAGGCGCAGGGGTTCAGGACAGTCCAAGTGACCGACGGCGTCCACCCGTTCACTGGTCACTATTGGCCGGCCGGGCACATAATTGGCTACGAACACACGTTCATTAACCTCATCGTCGAAGCTCTTCGTGCCCTGGAAGGTAACCGGGATCCTTCACCCAACATCGAAGATGGTCTTCAGAACCAGCGCGTGATGGACGCAGTTGAGCGAAGCTCGAACAGCAAGCAATGGGTCAACTTGTAGGCAAGCTTAAGCAGCCAGGCTTCCGGAGTCGGATCTGATGGAGGATGCTAGTTTTTCAACCGCAGATCTGAAAGTTTCGTTGTCTTCGGCTTCATGGCTGAGACACCTCATCAGGAGTTCGAACGCCTCCTCTTCCGTGAACCAAACCATCAGCTGTCTCTCGCCTTTCATTGACCCTTCTATTGTCGGTCGGACTTTTGATCTCAAAACCGCTTGTCGAGCGAAACCCGGTGAATTCACGAGCGTTTGTTAATTATGCGATTGTTTTCGGGCCCAATCGCGCGGTTTTCGGGTGATGATCGGCTCAATTTGGCGATAATATGAAGCAGGTTCGCTGGAATTGGAAAAACGACGGCTAGGGCGATTGGCATGGAGCGTGGTGACGTTGGCGGCAAGTTCCGCCTTCGGCCAAGTCGTTCTGTCAAACTCCGAGTCGACGATCAGCGGCTCCACCAATGAGATTGGCGGAAAAGTGGCGTATGAGCTATTGACGGTCAGTGACGAACGGCCGACCCTTATCCTTCGATACGGGCAACTCAAGAGCGGATCTGAAATCATTGTCCTGGACGGACGAACTCTGGCCCGAGACCGTGAATACTCGATGGACTATGTGTCGGGCGTCGTCTATCTCAAGGTTGCGGGCAAATCGGCTTCTGTCCAGTATCGGTACGACGAGGCCAAGGGCACCACTGGCACGTTCGGCATTGGCTCTTCGGGAACCAAGTTCCAGGGGTACACGTTTCAGCTGAACCGCAACGCCGCGATGGTGCTTGGCATGGGCCTGACCGAAAGATTGGCCAACGGCACAGTGCTCAGTTCAAACGTTTATGGCCTGAACAACAGCTTTAGCTTCGGACGGGGCAAGTCCACAGGTGTTTTCCTTGTGAGTGACCGTAAGCAGGTCAAATCGACAAACCTCTTTGGCGACAAAAACGGCACGCCAAACTCTGACCTCGAGGGCAAGTCTGAGGCGATCATCCAACAAGCCGAACTCAGCTCGTTTGGCGGCAAGTGGCTTGCTTATTACCAGAGCATCGGGGAAAAATTTGGCGGTCTGTCCGCCCTCGAAGGCGCAGGTTTCGCTCAGGACAAAATTCAGCAATTTTCCAGCGAGCGAGGGTTAAAGCGGACAGAGTTTCAAGCGCAAAACATCGGCGGTAAGGGACTTGCCTTGGGTGCCGGGCTCAAGTCTATCGGCGACGAGACTGGATCCATCGTGTGGCGGAACTCTACCGTCAATCTGTTCGGAGCCCATATCGACTTTTCGGTCTTCAAAGTCGATCCGGGATTTTCAAAGTTCAACAACATCGCGGAAACAGACCGTCAGCAACTCTCAAAAGAACGAGGAATGGAGCGGAGGTCATTCAATGCCAGCAAATCATTCAAAGGAAGCAAGTGGGCATTTGAGTCTAGCAACGTGGAGACGGTCGATGGCCCTGGCATCTATAGGAGAAAATTCGAGTTTTCTAGTTCAAAGGTTTCTACGAGTTTTAGTGACCAGCATGTGGTAAAGGGGTTCAACCGGTTCGGAGACCTGCGAGAAGCTGATCGCGACCAGCTGGCTCGTGAAAGTGGCCTTGTCCGGCAAGCGGCAAGCCTGCAACTCACGCCAAGCAAAAATCAAAGCCTGAATGCCGGGAGTTCGACGATCAGGACGGACACAGGTGACTTCGCCGCCACGAGCATCGATATCAAGGCAGGAAAGGTCTCGTTAAGCCATTCCAGAGTAGACATTGGCCAAGGATTTTCAAATCTTGGGTCTATGCGGCCCGATGAGATCAATGGACATGTGTC
>JAEURO010000101.1 GCA_016788345.1 Chthonomonadaceae bacterium | reverse complement strand
CGGTAGTTCGCTTCTTCATCGGGCTTTTGGTTGTGACTGCTGCCCTGGTGCTTATCCTGGCGACTTGGCTCACCAAGAAGATTTCAGGCCCGGTCGTTGCCATGAGCCAGTCCTTGGCCGTCATTGCGTCGGGGAGTGTAGACACAGAAGTGACCCACTCTGGTTCCGACGAGATCGGACAATTGGCAGCGAGCCTAAGAACCTTGCTAGGCCGTTTGAAGCTTTACTCCAATTGGGCCGAAAGGATCGCGGACGGAGACTTGACTCTCAACACAGAAACGAACAATGTGTCAGACGCGATTGGACTTTCCCTGAAGCGGATCGTAGTCGGTATGGCCGCCGCCTTAGGTTCAATACGAGAGTCATCGACCCACGTTACCGAAGTTGCTGGCCAGCTGGGAGAAGCCAGCACAAGCATTTCTTCGGCTGCCCAGCATGTGACTGAAAGAGCTGTCGCAATCGAGACTTCAGCCAACGAAACCGCCAAGGCCAGTCAGGAGGTCGCAGGGCTCAGTGAGCAGCAGGCCTATACACTTGCAGAAATCGTTGAGCAAGTCAGTCAGGTCGCTTCCAGCGTGGACAATGTGTCAAACGAAATCCAAAATGTCCTGACGTCGGCACAGTCAGCGAACGAAACCGCCATTCAAGGTGGCAAGGCCGTTGGGGCTGCCATGCAAGGCATGTCTGTGATCGAATCGAGCGCTGCCGAGGTAGGTGGAAGCCTAGGTGAACTGAGTCAAAAATCAGAACAAATTGGCGGAATTGTCTCTATGATCGAAGAGATCGCCGAGCAAACGAACCTCTTGGCACTCAATGCCGCCATCGAGGCTGCCCGCGCCGGAGAACACGGACGAGGGTTTGCGGTTGTTGCAGAGGAGGTCCGAAAGCTGGCCGAACGCTGCACGCTTGCCACAAACGAAATCTCAGGATTGATCGGCGATATTCGAAATCTTGTCACTAACTCAAGCACGTCGATGCAGAAGACCAACGAAGCTCTAAAGTCGGGATCAGACCTGTCACGACAAGCGCAATCTTCACTTGAGGACATCGTGGTCACCGTCCAAGGCCTTGAAGAACCAATCGGCACTGTGACCCGCATGAGTGTCGAGGCTAAGGTACTCGCCGACCAAGTTCAAGCTGCAATTAACAAAGTTGCAGGAGCAACCGAACAATCGGCCGCCGCGGCACAAGAAATGGCTGCCAGCAGTGAGAGCGTGAGTAGCGCCGTCTCTGAAGTGAGCGCGGCTTCACAAGAACAAATGGCTCTGACCGAAGAGCTGAACGCCCAGGCGAACGAACTGGCCGTGCTCGCAAGGCAGGTCACTGGGCTTTTGGAGAAGTTTGAACTCGAAAACGCAACAGCCTTGAAGGTCGCCGCTTAGAGGCCGCCTCCCCTTCTTGGGCGGCGAAGTACCGTCCAAGAAGGCCTGAGCCGCGCTAGTACACTCTATGCATGCGGCATTGGCTCATGAAGTCTGAACCTGCGACTTACTCGATAGACGATTTGGCTAAGAAGAATGTGCCCGATATGTGGGAGGGCTGTCGAAACTACACGGTCAGAAATTTCATCAGAGACCAAATGTCCATCGGCGACTTGGCCTTTTTCTATCACTCCAGCTGTGCCATGCCAGGAATCGTAGGCATTATGGAAATTGTGAGCGAAGCATTCGCAGACCCAACACAATTTGATCCGAAATCACATTATTTCGATCCAAAGAGCCCCTTGGACAATCCAAGATGGTTTGCTAGAAACGTGTCACTTGTGGAGCGATGGCCAACGCCTGTAACGCTGTCCGACCTTAGGGGCGAACCGTTACTGGCAGGAATGGGTGTCCTGCAAAGAGGGCAAAGGCTTAGCGTCATGCCTGTGACCGACGAAGAGTGGAAACTTGTGAGCCAAATCGGACAAGCTAAATCGGCGGCCGTTTGAGGTGGTGGACTTGCGTCCTCTGCAAAGCGGCAGCAACCGCCGCGACAGTCCCTTCTTGAAAGAGGCGGCCGATGACTGACACCGACTTTGGTTCACCATTAGAGCCGACTCCCCATGGAATGATCACCTGAGGATGGCCAGTTCCATTGCATGTGGTAAATACGTCGTCCCAAAAGTGGTCAGTGACGACAACATCCAAGTCGCCCCACTCTTTTTCGAAGTCAACTGAGAGTTGGGCCCGGGCACGGTGGGCATTGAGATAATCCACTGCCGGAACGTATCTTGCAGAGAGAAACTCTGGCGGCCAGAGTTTGCCTATCTTGTCGATTCCTTCTGACCTAGTCAGCTCGTCGAAAAAAGCAGCCGCTTCCACTCCAAGGAGAACCCAGATCGCGTCAATCGGTGACGTGAACTTGACTGGCCTGAGGTTGGCGCCGCGGTCCTTGAGTTCCTTGGCCCAGTCAGCAGTCTCTATCGGGCTCTCTTTGTCGTCTGTCAAGACTCCGATCTTTAGCGATTTCCAATCCTTGAAGTTTCCAATGGTGAGGGGGGCCCGCGTTGTGGCGAGGTCTCGCTCGTCCCATCCGGCAATGGCTTGTAAAACAAGTGCGGTGTCTTCGGCTGTCCGGCAGATTGGTCCGACCTTGTCCATAGTCCACGTAAGTGTCATCCCGCCAAATCTCGATACGCGCCCGTAGCTCGGTCGCAATCCGCTGACTCGACACCGGTTTGAGGGAGACAGGATCGAACCCAGAGTTTCCGTTCCGATGCTGAAACCGACTAGCCCAGCCGATGTTGCACTGGCAGAACCGGCCGACGATCCGCTCGAACCCTGCCTTAAGTTCCAAGGATTTTTGGTTTGGCCCCCAAACCAAACGTCGTCATAGGCCAGCGCGCCACAAGACAATTTGGCCAGACAGACCGCCCCAGCCTGGCTGAGCTTTTCAACAACCGCAGCGTCGAAATCAAATTCTTGGTCTTTGAAGGCCTCTGCACCCCAAGTCGTCCTATAGCCCGCTACTGAAAACAAATCCTTGATTCCATAAGGAACACCATGAAGAGGCCCCCGCAGTTCTCGTGCCATGACCTCCTCCTCTGCTTTCTTGGCCTGTTTCAGAGCGAGCTCTGCAGTCAATGTCACAACACAGTGCAGCCGCGGGTCATAACTCTCCAGCCGCTTGAGATAAAGCTTTGTCAATTCGACTGGACTGATCTCCTTGGATCTAATAAGCGCAGAAAGCCCAGCTACAGATTGAAACGCTACATCTTCGTCCGAACTCTGTGGCGCGGTGGCTCCAATCGAAAGCTTGGACAACTTGGGTGACTTATAGCGGGCCGTTGCCAAGGGCGTGAAGACAAGTCTGGGTTCCAGATTGTTTGGAAGGCGTAGTTTTCGGACGGTGTCGTAGTTCTTGCGATTTTCACGAACCTTTGCTAAGCACAATTGCCGCTGGGATGGGGTCAGTTCGATGCCCGCCACTTTGTCTGCCACTTCTAGGTCTGAAACTTCGATCGTATCGTCGCTTGGCTCAAAAGGGACCGCTTGGGCGGCCCCCGGCAAGAGTGCCGCGCCGGCCGCCAAGCCAAAAAATTCCTTGCGAGTCACTCGACCATCAAATCCCATTTGATAAGTCTAGCCTAACTGCTCGTTGTGTGTTCCAATAGAATAGTGGCTCGCGTGGATTGGTCAAAGATTCAAGGAGTGCCCGCTCATGTCGCCATCATCATGGACGGGAACGGAAGATGGGCTCAAAAGCGTGGCTTGCAGCGCCTGCTCGGCCATCGGGAAGGCTACAGAACCCTCAAGAAAGTCCTGCTCGCGGCCAGCGACATGGGGATCGGGTGCCTGACCGCATACGGCTTTTCTGTTGAAAATTGGAGAAGGCCCGAAGCCGAAGTCGGCGGGCTGATGACCCTCATCGAAGAGGCGGCCAAAGCAGAGCTACGCGACCTCAAGAAAAACAATGTCCGGTGCCGGGTCAGCGGTAGATTGGGTGAGGTACCAGAGCGGACGCGCAACGCCCTTCAGGCGATGGCCGTTGAGACCGCCTCGAACACAGGGATTGTGTTCAATTTGGCAATCAATTACGGGGGCAGGGCCGAGATCGTCGATGCGGTGAAGGCACTTGTCCGGGGCGGCGTGCCAGAGGAGGAGGTCACCGAGGAGCTCATCTCGCGGCACATGTACTCACCCGACATTCCCGACCCCGACCTCATGATCCGCACGGCGGGAGAAATGCGCTGGAGCAACTTTTTGCTGTGGGAGTCGGCTTACACCGAGCTCTATGTTACGGAAAAAACTTGGCCGGAGTTCGACGCCCAAGAGCTTCAAAAGGCGGTGGATTCGTTTCAGTCTCGCACACGCAAGTTTGGCGGAGTGGTCTAGCGCAGGGGCACGCGCAATTCGCTTCCCGTTTCAAAAAGGAAAGTGGCCACCTTGTTATCAATGCTAACGTGATAAGGCACCCTAGAGGTCGTTCTATTTACGAACGTCCTCCCTCTCAAGAGATCAAACGCCCAAATCTGCCTTGGACCCTTGGACGCCCAGTTGTATCCAGCAACATAACGCTGATCTTGAGAGAATATTGGATTGGCCTCTCCTTCCACTTTTGCCAACATTTTTCCAGACCTGGACCAGACCTGGTGCACCGAGCCTCACCCGCAATCGCTTCCGCTTGTCGTGGCGTACATCTGCCACTTGTTCATTGGCAGTTTCCGCCCCTTGTGCACCAACTCCAACTCGGATACACACACGTCTCGGTCTTTTCCCCTGCGGATGCCCGTGATCACGAGTATGAGGTTCTTGTACTTCTTTCTAGGAAGAGATATCTCGTGCCAGCCCATCTTGTCGGAAAGGGCCGCAGTCTTTATGGGAGCTCTTCTCTCCGAAGGCCACTTGCTGCCTTCGTAAATCGCCAATTCGACGATCCGGTCGTTCTTTCTGAACGTTTCGACGTCCTTGTTGTAGCCGTTCATGATCCGAACGCTGTCGATCCGCAAAGGACTGACAGGAGTGATCTCAAGAGCGTAACTAGAGCCCCATCTAGACTTGCGGTACTCGGGCTCCTTCTTCTCCATGCCGCTGAAAACCCAAGCTGTGCGAGGGTCGCCGTCAACCATGTTTACAATCGGGTAGCTGGTATGCCTCCCGCCTGCATAGGCGAGCTCACTGGTCGCGATCGTCCATCCGGGAAAGAACGCCGACGTGTCCTGCCCGTCGGCCACAGCGCAAGACGTCGTGATTGCAATAATGATGACTGTGACTTGCCGCTTTACGTTCGTTTGCAACCTCTCAACTCTGGGCGGCATTTTTTCAGGTGACACTTGACCCTTTCAAGATTACGACTTTGAGTTTGTCGACGCAGTCACAGCAATGAACACGACAAAGCCGTTGTTTAGGTGCGTGGAAATCCCTCCAAGCACATGGGCCGTAATGGCGAGGCACATGCCCGGGAGGTTCGGTGACTTTTTGATGTTCCGGAGCAAATATTCCATAGGCAAGTGCAGTCGGGCCGAAAAGCATGGCGATGCATGGGAGCAGGGAGAAAACCGCCAAGTAGTAGCCAATTAGCGCCGGTGGGTTTTGGGTTGGAATCAGCCGGTCGAGCCCACCCTCGGCGGCTGGGGTTGCACTTTCCAATATTGCCGCGGCAGTCAGTTTGAGGTCCCCCGACCATAGAAACCGAGTGCGATGCTGCACTGTTTATGGGAACAACGCATGAAGATGTTCTGTTGGGCGTTGGCCATGGCTGTCGCTTGTTCAGGACTAGTTTTGGAACTGGTACCCCCTGTTCATGAATGGATGATGGCGCACTGCCGGGGGCTGACTCTAGCCATTGTAATATCCTATGCCCTCATGCAGATCGTGTATGACGTCATCATCCCATTTAACAACCGAACGACCGGTCTGGATTGACCTGAGCCAAAACCCTTGAATCAGCAAAACTACTTCGATAATGCCGCGACGACTCCTCTGGACCCCGAGGTGCTCGACGCCATGCTTCCCTATCTGCAAGAAGATTTTGGAAATGCCAACTCTCTGCACCAGTTAGGTTTGCGCGCGCGGGAAGGGGTCGAGATTGCCCGAAACCAGGTCGCGAACCTTCTTGGAAGCGCCCCGGAAGAGATCTTCTTCACCAGTGGTGCGACTGAAGCGAACAATTGGACTCTCCAGAGTTTTCCCGAAGTCGCCGTCAGTGGCCTTGAACACAGCACCATACATGTCCAAGCACTGGAACTCGGATATGGTTTTCTTCCAAATGACGGCCACGAAGTCGAAACGGATGGCGAACAAGACCTTACTAGCGTCACTTTTCTGAGCAACGAGTCGGGCGGCTTTGTACGGGCTTCGAAACCCGAACATGGCAAGTTCCACCGCGACGTCACTCAAGCCCTTGGAAAAATCCGGATCGACCTTTCGGAGCTTGATCTGGCCTCGATGTCGGCCCACAAGATCTACGGCCCAAAAGGGGTTGGCGCACTTTACATCAAGAACTCTGACCCGATTGAACCGCTCTTCTATGGCGGCGAGCAGGAGGCCGGACTGAGGGCTGGAACGCTCAATGTCCCTGGTATCGTTGGGTTTGGCCGCGCTTGCGAAAAGGCAAGCGAGTTAATGGATGCGGATTGGGCCCACGCACACCGGCTAAAAGAGTGTCTGCTCAACGGCCTCGACAATATTGGCGATTGGCAATCCAACTCGCCGTCAGATTCCGTCCCCCATCTCCTCAGTCTTAGCTTTTTGGATTTACTGGGCGAGTCCCTCGTTGTCGAAGCAGATTCGCTCGGGTTCTGCATATCCTCCGGGCCAGCCTGCAGTTCGCGCTCAAATGAACTGAGCCACGTTCTTGCGGCGTTAGGCGTTCCAGACGATTGGTCGCAAGGGACAGTGCGGATCAGTTTTGGTCGCCAAAATACTCTTGAAACCACTGCTGCACTGTCAAAGGTCCTGGTCCAAGCGGTTAAATCATTGAGGTCTGCGGGGCGGAGGGCCTGAACTCGAAACTAATCTGACGAAACCGACGTCGGTACCAATGAACTAACAAATAAGCTACCTTCTCGTAGTCCAAGTGACAGAAACTGTGTCAAAATAGAAGTTCTGTCGCAAGGATTGTTTCGGCTCCTAGTGTAAAAAGTACGAGTCAGAAATCCTCCGGGCCCCAAAGGGAGTAGACGCCATGAGCGGCCTCGCCGGACGTGTGGTGGAACAATCAGATCTTTGTTAGAGTAATGAGAATGCCTGTGGATACCGGAATACCATCACAAGTGAGACGTGGAAAAGCCATAACTGTGCGGACGCACAGCCGTACCGCGTTTGTAGACGCGAACAAGCACATGCTTCTGGACGACCAAGAGCCAGAAGCCGAAGAGCTCTTGGAGCTTGAGGAAGTCGAAGAGGAGGAAGAGGCCGAACAAGCTGCAGTCCCTGATGACACTGAAGAGCTTGAAATGTGGATGCGCCAAACCCGGCGTGCCCACCTGCTGACCCCAGCCCAAGAAGAGCATTTGGCGAAAAAAGTCCAAGCAAAAGATCTTGCTGAGCAAGACAAATGGTCCAAGGTGGCGGAGCTTGTCAACTATCCACGCGAACACGAGTTCACGGACTTCGAAAAGTTGATGGTCTATAAGGACGGCACAGCAGCCAAGCAACAACTTATCGAATCGAACTTAAGACTTGTGGTCTCGATTGCAAAGAAGTACAACGCCAGGGGCATCCCTCTTGCCGATCTGATTCAGGAGGGTAATTTGGGGCTCATCCGCGCGGTCGAAAAATTTGACTGGCGCAAGGGATTCCGATTTTCCACCTACGCGACTTGGTGGATCAGGCGGGCTATTGCCAGGGCCATCATTAATCAGGGCCGGACGATCCGGATCCCAGTCTATGTGGCCGAACTCATCAACAAAGTCATGAAGACTGCGAACTCGCTTCAGCAAGACTTGCACCGTGAGCCGACCCCAGACGAAGTGGCCGAAAAGGTAGGAATGTCTTCGGATCGTGTTCAAGAGATGCTAAGGGTCGCCATTGAGCCGCTTTCTCTGGAGACTCCAGTCGGCGAGAAAGACAATTCTTCGATTGGCGACTTTGTGCCTTCGACCGGGATGCCGACTCCGTCTGACGTGACATGGTCGCTTATCCGTCGGGAGGAGATTGACGGGATTCTCGGCCGGTTGACTTCGCGCGAGCGAGATGTTGTAAGGCTCCGGTTCGGCCTGGACGATGGTCGAGCCAGAACCCTGGAAGAGGTCGGGACCGCTCTCAATGTCACCCGTGAAAGAGTGAGGCAAATCGAATTGCGCGCTATGAAGAAGCTACGCCACATTGGCCAGGAACTTGCAGCGCAAGGCTTCACAATCACACCAAACCCTAACTGATCAAAGAAACCCCCAATGACGGGGCCGCCGAGGAAAATTCGGCGGCCCTTATTTGTTTCGGTCAATGCTGTGTAAGAAACTCGTCCAAATTGAAAAGTGTGCTGCACAGCAAGGTCCAGCTCGCAAGTTCTGCCTTTTCCAGAGTCTCGTCAGGAGGCGTCATGCCGATCGACACTAGCTCTGTTGCTCCCTTGATGTCTTTTGCGTATGTTTGGCGGTACTTCGCCAGGCTCGAAATCATAAGCGCGCTCTCCTTTGCGTTGGCCGTACGTCCAAGAGCCAGTTGAAACGCCTTCGACAGCCTCGCTGAATCATTGCCAGGAGACTTCAAGATCCTCTGGGCAAATTCTCGGGCGGCTTCAAAGAAAGCAGGTTCGTTCATGGTTACGAGGGCTTGCAAAGGAGTGTTGGTCCTTGCTCTCCTGACCACACACATTTCCCGCATCGGGGCATCAAATGTCATCATGACAGGATGTGGACTCGTGCGCTTCCAGAACAGATAAAGGCTGCGACGATAGATCTCCTTGGTCATGTCTTGCGTATAGACCGCAGTCGTGCTACCTTGGAACGCGACTTCCTCCCATAGCCCTGCTGGTTGGTACGGTCTAAATCCCTTCCCACCCTTGCTCTCAAACAAAAGGCCACTTGCAAAAAGCGCTTGATCCCGTAAGACCTCTGCGTCCAACCGATATCGTGGCCCTCGACTAAACAGCCGGTTTTCCGGATCGACGCGGTGCTTTTCCGCAGAAACAGTTGCCCGCTGCTTAAAAGTGTTACTCGTCAAGATGAGTCTGTGGAGTTTTTTGAGTGAATAACGATCTTTCGAAAACCTGATTGACAGGTAGTCTAACAATTCAGGATGGCTCGGCCACTCGCCCTGGTTTCCGAAATCCTCTGCTGTTTTGACGATTCCCGTTCCGAAATGTTGCTGCCATATTCGATTGACAAATACCCTTGTGAACAGTGGATTGTCTTTGGACGTCAGCCACTGGGCAAACCCAAGCCTGTTCACAGGCGCATGGTCTGGCAACTTGCCAAGTGCCTCTGGAATTGATCTATGTACTGGGTCGGTCGGCAAATTGTATTCCCCTCGCCGAAGGACGAACGCCTCTCTCGGTTTAGGAAGCTCTTTTGCGATCAGGGTTTCTGGTATGCCGTTGAGAAAGGCGTCCCTCTCTTTGAGGCGGGCTCGATAGGTTTTCGCGTCATTTGAGGGTGGCCCATTTTCAAGGTAGACCTTCCTTAGCAGGACAAAATCTCCAGACTTACTCAGGTCTGCAATCTTCTTGTCAACATCGTCACCGATACTGAACCGGACTCCGCCGTTTCCACCTGCGTTGACAATCTTGACAACAAGGATGTTTTCTCCTTCTCGAAGCTTTAGCCGCATTGAGTCGGCATCACCCAATGCGCGCAGCACCTTGTTACTGTGAACGAGCTCGCCATTGAGCCAAATCTTAATACCGTCGTCGCTGGCAAAGCGGAATCCATAGCCCTGGGGGGACGGCACAGTCAGGCTCGTACGTAAATAAGCGTAACTGTTTTCCTTGGTCAGAAAGACGTTGTCTTTATCTGGTTCGATCGTGATGGGAGACC
>JAEURO010000100.1 GCA_016788345.1 Chthonomonadaceae bacterium | reverse complement strand
CTGAACTCGCTCCAAGCGGAAATGTATAGACGGCCTCGATCGGTTTTTTGCTTGGGTTTGTGAAAGTTTGAACGACAGTGACTTTTGCGCTTAACCCCGCTATGTCTGCATTGACCGAAGTCCTCTTGAGAGGAAAGACCAGCCCTGGTCTTCCGTCTTTGTCCATTACTGTGAGCTGCCCCGGGGCAACTGGGTCTTGGGCGCCCCTGTTTGCGGCCACAGCCAAAAGAAAACTAATCATTTGTGAATCTCCACAAAATGAGACTGACAAGTCGCTTGGCAGTTTCTTAACGACTGTTGACGCCGCCGTGGATCTGTTCGAACAAATCAACCATTTCCACGCAAGCGGAGGCGGCTTCTCGGCCCTTATTGCCGAGTTTCATCCCGGCTCTTTCGATGGCCTGTTCTTGGGTTTCTGGGGTCAATACACCCCAGCCGATTGGAACGCCGTGCTCGTTTTGTAAGTTCATGAGGGCCGAGGAAACGTCTGTCGCAAGCATTGCTGCATGGGGGGTCGCCCCCTGCAGGACGCAGCCCAATGCCACTATGCCGTCAGCCCTTCCGGAGCGGATCAACTCAAAAGCAGCGGCGGGGAGTTCCCATGTCCCAGGCACGTGGACGACCAAGGGCTCCTCCACGCCGAATTGGTCGAGTTGGGCAAGTGCCCCTTCCAAAAGCTGTTTGGTGACGTACTCGTTCCAGCGGCTGACTACTATGGCTATTCGCTTGCCTTGGCCCAGGAGCCGGCCCTGCATTTGTCCACTCAAGGACATATTATGAGTGCGAATTCATCCTGCCGACGTGCCCATTTGTCCTGAACCGTACTCTAGAGACTCCTAAAATCTAGTGAATTGTCGTTGACTTCGAGCCGGTTGGACGCATTGCGGACACTCAAATGGTCGAACGCAGACGTCGCTTTTGCGACCGCGTTCAACACGCTCGTGTCTGGTACGTTTTTAATCGGTTTCATCCAACACTTAGGTGGCTCCGACCTGTGGATTCAAGTCATAGTGGCCCTTCCCAGTTTTATGGGGCTCTTTCAAATCCCGGGTGCGATCTGGGGCCGGCGATACCCCTTTTTCAAAAAGTTTGTGACACCCGGTGGTTGGGCGTGGAGGTTGCTCTATGTGCCCCTCATAGCCCTGCCCTTGCTCCCATGGCCGGCTGAAACCAAGCTCTGGGTCATGGCTGGCTGCGTCCTTCTGGCGACTACGGCCAACCAAATTGTTGGGCCCATCTACAGCGACTGGATCGCCGGGCTAGTCCCAGCGGAGAGCCGGGGATGGTTCTTTAGCCGACGGACATCTCTCGCAACTGCAGTCGGCATGGGCATCGCATTCTTAGGCGCGCTTCTGCTAGACAATCTGAGGTCACATGGCAAATCCGAGCAAGCCTTTTCCATCATCTTCGGCCTCGGTTTCATTTGTGCTTTGGCCAGCATGGCTTCTTATCTCCAGATGAAAGACACTGTGCGGGAGAACACAGTCCAGGCAGGGGTGCGCGAAAGCCTCAAGCTGATGGCCAAACCCGCTCGAGACCGGGACTTCCAGAAGGTGCTGGTGTTCACGATCGTGTTTATGGTCTCTGCGACTTTGGCTGGGGGCCTCTATGTCGCCTTTGCCCGTGAGACGCTTGGATTGAGCTATACCGTCATCCAATTGACCCAAGTCGCCCACGCCATAGGAACGGTCGCCACGGTCAATGTCTGGGGATATCTTGCGGACAAGTACGGCAACAAACCTATGCTTGTGATCTTGGTTGCCGGAGTGCTTCTGACTCCCGTGATCTGGCTCTTTTGTACTCCTGGGCACATGGTTCAAAATGCGACTGTCCTGGTCGTTGGGCACCTCTTCAATGGCGCGGTCTGGTCGGGGGTGGCTGTGTGTCAGCTCAACTTATATATCGCGACAAGCAAGTCTGAAGACAGGCCGAACTACCTCGGGATGGTCTTGGCTGTCCAGGCTGTTACCGGCGGGATCGCCCCTTTGGTCGGAGGAGTGGCCATGAACGCATTTCGGGCCAGTATGTCGGCTGAAATGGCTTACAAGCTCATTTTTGTGTCTGTGATGGTCATTAGGGTGCTTGCCTTGCTCACCTTGTTGCCTGTGAAGGAGGAGGGGTCTGTCGCAGTCAGCCAGACCTTGGGCCAACTCGGAAAAATCAACCCGCGAGGGATCAGGGCTCTCAGACGCCTAAGTCGGACAGGAGACGCGGCGACCAAGGCAGAAGCGATCAAAGACGTTGGTAAATCGCAAATGCCGCTTGCTGCCTCGGAACTCATGCGTGCCCTCGTCGACCCGTCGCCTCCGGTCCGCCGCCAGGCCTCACGCGCTTTGGCAAAAATCAGCGACCCTGAGTCTGCTAAAGCCCTTGCACAGTTTGTGCGCGACCACCGTGAGCTTGTCGAAGAAGAGACCCTTGAAGCGCTTGGTGACATGGGTGACCCTGGTGCGGTCGAGGTTGTCACGCCCTATCTAAGCGATCCGCGGTCCCTCCTCAGACGCCAGGCGGCTAAGGCGCTCGGCCGATTGGGTTCCGCCGAGGCAGTAGGGCCGCTCGAGACAGCAGCCAAGGATCCGAATGACTCGGGACTTCGAAGAGCGGCGGTTCAGGCGCTGAGGATCTTAGAGTCAAAAGGTTCGTGGCCAGTCATTGGGGTCGCGTTACATGACCCGACCCCATCTGTCCGTGAGGCTGCAGCAGAAACGGTCAGCGAGTTGGGCTTGGACGCTCTTGTTGCGGATGTGAGGGACGCCATCACTGTTTATGGGGACAGCTATTCGAGCGAACTTGCCTACGCCCTTGGTGTCGTTGGTACTGTCGAAGACCTGTCGATTGTCTTGTGGTGCGCGGAGCAGTCGGCTTCCGCAACGTCCCGGCGCCGCTGCCTCCTTGGGGCTGCCAGGATTCTTGGTGTCGAATCTCCACTCTATAAGCTCTTCAACTTGTCGGGACTTTCACGTGACCAAGAATTGATCTTGGCTCTGCGCCCTGCCTACCAAAAGAGCAAACGACTGCGCGAGGCGGTCCAAACCTACTCCCTGGGCCGCGAGACGGAAGCTGTCGCCCTACTGAGTACTTCAAAGGTTGCAAAAGAACTGGCCGTGTTCGCCCGTCACGAAATCTCAGAGTCGTTCTTAGTCGTCGCGCTTGCCTACTCCAAACATTGTTGAGTTCAAGGTGCACCGAAGTCCTGAGCCATGCCAGAATCCAGTGCGGTCTGCATGAAACAGTCACTTCGGTCGAGCCTCGCAAAGAGCATGACCGCCATATTCTTGGGCGCAATTTTTGCACTGGGGGCCATTGCTTTCCTGACAGCCCGCACATCCTTGGCGAGTCTCGCCGACCAGTTCATCCAGCAGACTTCTGACTCGATTGACGTTCGGGTGCAGACTCTTCTTGAGAAAGCTGAAAGTGGAGCAAAGTTCACTGCCGGGCTAGTCTCGCCTCAGGTAGGTGGGAGGCCCGCAGTCACGAATTCTGACAGGTTCTCTTTGGTCGTTTCCGATCTACTGGAGTTCATAGCGACCAATCAGGAATTCAGCTCCGTCAGCTTTACGCTCGATCGAACGGGTGAGACAGTCCGGGTCGTCCAACTGACGAGTGGGCTCCGAGTCGTGCAGACATTCAGGCTCGTGCAACAAGGGTACCAGGCACATGAGTTCGTGCCTTTTGGCGACCAATTGCAGAAACGTCCATTAGACGCCGTTTGGAACGACGATAACCGCAAGACAGATTGGTATGCCTATGCAAAGGCGACGAGCAAAGACTATTGGACTGGCACACGGCCCCTTCGCTCCGGTGGAGACTCCACGACCCCAGGTATCACGTTGGCGAGGCCAGTGTTCGACCGGAACCATCGATTGCTGGGTGTAGTGAGCGTTGTCTACACGACGACTGACCTAAGCCTCTTTATTGATAAAGTCGAGGTCGGCACGAACGGGTACGCCGCGATCGTCGAATCCTCGCCCGGGCAACCTACAAGGGTCGTAGCCCACCCACATAAGAACCTATTGCTTATCTCTTACAAAGGGACGGAGCGGTTGGCGACCCTGGAAGAGTTAGGTGACCCTGTCTTATTGTCGCTTAAAGATGAACTGTCCGCAAATTCTGTTTCGTCGCTATCAGCAGACGAAGTGTCTCGTCGGTCTGTCAATGCCGGGCAGCGTGCCTATGCCATCGGACTGAAACGGATAGGTGGCACTAATCGCCCGAAGTGGTATCTAGCGATCGTGATCCCTGATGAAGAGTTCATGGGCAACATTTGGAAGAGCGGTTTGCTCCTGTTTTGGGTTGCTGCAGCAGCTTGTGTGGCTGTTGCTGGACTCAGTGTTTATGTCGCAAGCAGAGTCTCGCGTCCTCTTCAGGGCCTGGCTCAAGAAACAAGCCTCATCCAATCACTGAACCTCCTCGCCCGTAAGCCTATAGAGTCCGATATCCGCGAGATCGATGAGTTGGCCCAAGGCATGGAGCGGATGAAGTCAGGCCTCCGGTCGCTCGAAAAACTTGTCCCTGGCGATTATGCGAGGTACCTGATCGGCACTGGCCAAGAAGCCAGGCTGGGCGGCGAGCGTCGACGAATCACTGTGTATTTTGGCGACATCGTTGGGTTCACATCTATTTCGGAGAGGATGGAACCGGAACAACTTGTGGAAGTTCTTGCAGAATACTTGGACGTATTGAGTGGGGAGGTCCTCGCGCACGAAGGAACGGTCGACAAGTTCAACGGAGACGACGTCATGGCTTTCTGGGGTGCCCCTAACCTCATCGCCGACCACGCCGTACGGGCGTGCAAGGCTGCGCTCGACAGCCAAACGAGGATCGAGGGCATGCACTCAGAGTGGACCGAAAAGGGGCATCCGCTGCTTCGGGCCTCGTTTGGGATCAGTACAGGCGAAGTTATTGTTGGCAATGTCGGTAGCCGGCAGAGGATGAATTACACTGTGATTGGCGACGCCGTCAACCTCGCGTCTAGGTTTCAAAGCTTGAACAAGTACTATTCGACGGAAATCTTGATAGGGGAGCAGACGGTCGTGGACGCAGGGGACGCGATAGTCACGCGGATGGTTGACTTGGTCGCTGTGGCCGGGCGCGACGAACCAGTCAAAGTCTATGAACTCATGGGGATGATCGATGATTTGACAGACAGCCAAATCGCAGTGGCTGATCTGCACGACAAGGCTATGTCCTACTTCTTGAACCGTGAGTTCCGCTCTGCCTCGCACATGTTCCAGGAAGTGCTCGAGGTTTGGCCGCACGACGGCCCTGCACGCATCCTCTTGGCCAGGAGCCAGCACTATGAAGCAGACCCGCCACCGAAAGACTGGGATGGATCATCGACCATGTCTGTGAAGTAACCTCAAGCCATGGATCTCATGAATCTGGCGAGGCTCACTCACGCCCGGACAAGACGAACTTCGAGCTATGACCGGTCTGGTGGAAACGACGACTGGGTCACGATTGGCCCAGGTGAGACCTTCGTGCTACTCGACACTAACGGGCCGGGAAAAATCACGCACATATGGACGACCCTCCTTTCGGAAAAAGACAAGAACATCAGAAAAAACTTGATTCTCCGGATGTTCTGGGATGGACAGGAGCATCCATCCGTCGAATGCCCGATTGGTGATTTCTTTGGCCAGGGTTGGGGCCTGAACTACAACTTTTCATCGCTGCTCATCTCTAGTGCGCCTCGGGACGGCACTGCGCTCGTATCCTACATCCCGATGCCGTTTTCGACCCATGCGAGGATCGAAGTGCTCAACATGGGTCAGGAGCCCTGCGACAGGTTCTACTTCTATGTCGACTATGAGCTGGTTGACATTGATCCAGACTTGGGACGGTTCCATGCTTGGTACAACCAGGAGACGACGTCCAATGAATCGTCTGATGGGATGGAAAACGCTTGGATCAGCGGGGCTCCCGACCCTAAGAACTGCTCCGACAAGCACAACTATCTCTTTTGCGACGCAGAAGGAACAGGCCATTTTGTAGGAGTCAACTACTATGTCCAAGCCCCGAGTGCACCTTGGCCGGGCGAGGGCGACGATATGTTTAGGATTGACGGCGAACCTTGGCCAGGACTACATGGAACGGGAACTGAGGATTACTTCAACACGAGTTGGGGCCCAGACGAGCACTTCACCAATCCGTTGTTCGGTATCGCCTATGCTCCGGGCAAGAACAATTCGGATCCACAGTATGGCTGGATGGGCAGGATGCACTATTATCGGTTCCACTTTTTTGACCCAGTCCGGTTCCAGTCTTCGATTCGAGCGAGCATCGAACATGGCCACGCGAACGGAATGATCCTTCACTTGTCGAGCGTGGCCTATTGGTATCAAACGCTTCCTTCGAAGCCGTTCCCTCCTTTGCCGCAAGACCGGACACCTCTCCCCTTGACAACTGTCGAGGAAATACATGCTTGGCGCCACGCCTATTTGAAAGAGAAAGGATTGGTTCCGAAAACTTGATCAGAATTGGAGATCCGGAACCCATGCAGTCGTGCGGCCGCCTACGGTCTCTCTTACGATAGGGTGACCATTGAAATCCGTCAAGCCTTTGTTGCCTCCCCATCTCCGATTGAAGAGCCAGTCATCGGGATATAGGCTCGAATTGGCTTCGACCTCAATGGCGACCTCCAAGATGCCTCTTAGCCGAGCTAAAAGCCTATCAATTTCGGGCAAGGTCAATTGGCCAGCCTGCCGGGTGGGTTTGATCTGAGCCTGGAACAGGACTTCATCGGCGATCCAGTTTCCAACCCCTGCAAACATTTTTTGATCCAGCAATAGGGCCTTGATTGGGGCAGTCCTGCCAGAAAGCAACTTGTGAAGGTCCGCTGGATTTCGGGGTGAATCCAAGACGTCCGGCCCAAGATGGGCCACACCTTCTTCGACAGTTGAAGCGAGCCAAACTCTTGCTAATCTTCTGCCATCTGTAAGGGCTATCCGGCCGCCAAGAGTTGTCGTGACCATCAGTTTTAGGAAGCGTGGCCGCCCCTCGGAGTCGTCCCAGTCCAGCTTGCCATGTTCTCGAAGTCTTGTTTGGCACACGTCCTTTCTCTCAGGCGTGACATCTCGCACCCATCCGGCCATGCCCAGATGGCCGAAGACAAGGATCCCACGGTCTAACTCCCACCACCAATATTTGCCTTGGCGGCCGACACGGTCGACTTTGGCACCTATGAGTGTTTCTTTCAGTGCGTCAGGATGCAGCCCCTTGAACACAATGTCGTCTGCTGCGACTTCAGCCTCTGCGAGAGTCGGTCCGACCAAGACGCCGCGCATGACGCGGCATACGGTCTCGACTTCAGGCAGTTCCGGCATTGCAGATGAGTGACTTAGTCTCCCTGGTTTGGGGTTGCTTCATCTGTAGACTCTGGCTCGCTGCCGTGGACTTTCGTTGCTGCGCCCCGGGCGGCGTCTTTGGCTGCCATCCCGACTCCACCACCGCTTCCTCCCATGTTTTCTCCACCGACTACTGGGGTCGCGCCACCTGCTCCGCCTCCGGTCAGGACCTGCACATTGTCTCCGCCACCTGGGCTGGTCGAGCCCCCGCCAGGTTGACTTTGATCCATTTCGTTGGACGTCGAGGGCGATTGACCTTTCTCTTTGGTTCCAGAAGAGTCTTCGGACGGGGAGCATGAAGCCAAGAGCATGAGGCCCAAGACGATCACGAAAGCACGCATCTCGATATGATATCTCATTGAGTTTAGGTACACTTGTGTCGACATGTCCAAAGACAAGATCGTTGTCGTCGGCGCACGGGAAAACAATTTAAAGAACGTCACAGTGACGATCCCGAGGGACAAACTTGTCGTAATAACTGGACTGAGCGGAAGCGGAAAGTCCAGCTTGGCCTTTGACACAATCTATGCCGAGGGACAGCGTCGGTACGTTGAATCGCTCAGCTCATATGCAAGGCAATTTTTGGGGCAGATGGACAAACCAGACGTCGATCACGTCGAAGGGTTGTCACCTGCCATCTCGATCGACCAGAAGAGCGCGTCAAAAAACCCGCGCTCGACCGTCGGCACTGTGACCGAAATCTACGATTACCTTCGAATTCTTTTCGCCCGGGTGGGGACGCCGTTTTGTCCTGAGGGCCACGGCGCAATCGAGCGACAATCGACAGACACAATCGTCGATGAAGTCCTTCGCCACCCCGAAGGAACAAAGATTCAAATCATGGCGCCTGTTGTCAGGGGCCGCAAAGGAGAATACAAGAAGGAGCTCAAAGAGATACAGCAAGCAGGATTTGTCCGTGTCAGAGTCGACGGGGAGACATACGAGGTGACGGACGACATTCCCATGGACCGATACAAGCAGCACACCATCGAAGTCGTCGTGGACAGGATCATCGTCAAGGAAGGCGTTGATCGGCGACTGGCGGACTCGGTTGAGACCGCGCTCAAGATGGGCAAGGGGCTTGTGACGGTGGTCAGCGAACCTCCGGCAACTGAGAGGGAACTGGCCAAAGTTGGGGCTGCGGCTCGCAAAGGAAAGGACAGCCAAAATTCGGCAGTAGCCACGCAAGGCGTTGTCGTGACAGAGCGAACCTACAGCGAGCACTATTCTTGTCCCGATTGTGGGTTTTCGATGCCCGAACTAGAACCCAGGGCGTTTTCATTCAACTCGCCATACGGTGCCTGTGCGGATTGCACCGGATTAGGCACGAAGACGGAGTTTGACATCGATCTGGCGATCCCAGATCGTTCGAAACCACTTCGAGAAGGGGCTATCGTGCCTTTCGTCTATAAGTCAGGGGAGGTCAAAGAGTGGTGGCCGGATGTACTTGATGGATTTGCTGCAGCAGTAGGAGCAGACAGTCTGGGGCCGGTGTCCAGCCTGGATGAGACTCAAATGAACGCTCTATGGAATGGGCTCGATTCTCCGGTCAAAGTCACGATGAACTACGGCAAGAGCTCACGGACTTTTAACTACAACTGGGACGGTGTCTATCGGATTCTCAAGAAGAAACTGGATCAAACCGAGAGCGAGTGGGTCAAGGGCGAACTAGCCCAGTACATGCGAACCAGGCCCTGCCCGACTTGCGACGGGGCAAGGCTCAAACGCGAGACATTGAGCGTCCGCCTCACATCGGTCGGAGAGTTTGGCAACAAAAAGACTGGGGTGTCGATAGCTGACCTGACAAACCTATCGGTCGCAGACGCTTACAGTTACTTTTCCGGACTCGCAGACAATCTCACTGCCCGCCAAAAGACGATCGGAGAACGTGCCGTGAAAGAGATTGTAGAGCGACTTCGGTTTTTGGTCGACGTGGGACTCGGCTACTTGTCACTGAACAGGAACACAAACACTTTGGCTGGTGGAGAAGCGCAACGCATTCGGCTGGCGACCCAGATTGGAAGCGGCCTCATGGGCTGCCTCTATGTCCTTGATGAACCGAGCATCGGTCTCCACCAGCGTGACAACAACAAGTTGATCGACACGCTCAAGCGACTGAGAGATTTGGGTAACACAGTTTTGGTGGTCGAGCACGATGAAGACACGATGCGGGCGGCTGACTGGTTGATCGACCTCGGCCCCGGCGCAGGTGAACATGGCGGCTATGTCGTGAACCAAGGTGACTTAGCCAAGTTTCTCAAGACCGATTCGCCGACGAGCCGGTACCTGACGGGTCAGGAAAAGATAGACGTACCTTCTGAGCGCCGCGAGCCACGGTCGCCCAGACCAGACATGACCAAGGCATAATTGGCCATGCCGACGCTTTTCACTAAGATCATCCAGCGCGAAATTCCGGCTGACATTGTCTACGAGGACGACCATGTCGTGGCCTTTCGCGACCTGGATCCACAAGCCCCGGTGCACATCCTGATAGTTCCGCGGCAGGAAGTCGATGGATTGGCCGAGCTACCCGAAACCGGCGACCACCTGTACATCCTGAACGCGGCTAAGACCATCGCTGAGAGTGAAGGCTTGACTTCTGGCTATAGGTTGGTCATCAACCAAGGTGTCCACGGTGGTCAGTCTGTCCAACATCTCCATGCCCATCTCTTGGGAGGTAGGAAGATGAATTGGCCTCCAGGTTAGGAAAACAGCTTGGGGATGGTGCGCGGTACAGGACTTGAACCTGTGACCCCTACAGTGTCATAGGAATCTAACGCGTTCCAGCCACGTGATTTGAGTCTACCACTGTATCAGGTTTGCTCCTTTCCGCTCCTCCAATTGAGAGACTTTAGAGAGACCTTCAAATGGGTTGCTAAG